>CAJGBR010000090.1 GCA_904501625.1 uncultured Rikenellaceae bacterium | reverse complement strand
GGCATTAGCCATTGCAGTCAAACCTTCCTTTTCAATCTTCAAGATAGGTTTTCCTTCAAATTCACTTACTGACACATAGTCCTTAGTAAGCAAATAGTACTCGGTCTTGTCAGGACCCAAATCAAACATCGGCTGATAGTGGAATTCAGGATTTGCCATAATATATTATTTTTTATGTTAGTTATCGATTACGACAAAGATAGGAACTATTATCGATATTTCAAAGTAAAGCGGTCGAAGTTGTAACTCCGACCGCTTTACTTTTTATGCTAAATGTGAAATTCGTTCAATCAATTCATTGCCCAAAGCTGTCTTGACCTCAATATGCTGAAGCACAGCGGTAACAAACGGATTGCTTTCAAATACGCCACGCACTTGCTCAAAGTCCTGTTCTTGCTCTTCCCGACTACCATCTGCTCCGAAACCGGTCATCGCAGAGAGCGAGAATTCCTTCTTTGCATCTGCATACACCATCTTGTCAAGCCCTACTACAGCTTCTTGCCATTGCTTCACAATGGCAATTACATCTTTTGCCGTAATTTGTTCGGGTTGCAAACGATAGAAGGATAGGATTTCTTGATAAGCCCACGTCCATTCATATGTGTAATAATTGCGATGCATCTCTACAAAACGATCATGGATCTGATCCACAGTAATCAATGTGCCAGATTCAATATCAGTCATCAGTTTCTCGATTTCACTCTTCGGTGCTATTAATCCAGATACATCTACCCATTCACCACTACCAATTGTCGTATCAGGCAGCAAACGTTTACGAATTTCTTCATCGTTCTGAAATTTGATATCTTCCAACCGCTTGATAATGGAGTTGCCTAAAAATTTATGAATAGCCGTCTCATACAACTTAATCCCTTTATTCAGGGATGAGTTCTTAATTTTTGCACTCTGATATGAATAAGTTTCCGAAGTCTCCCCCGACACTCTACGCAAATCTTTCAGAATCTTACAACCCTTCATCATTTTCTGGATAGTATAAGGACTTAAAAGGTTGTAGTTGATTTGATCGAGACGATGTGGATCTGTCCGCTTATCACGTTTCGGCCATTTCTGTGCATCTCGAATCGTCCCTACACTACGTAAGTTTACACCTGGAACTAAATATGTGGTGTTTTGCTGCTCTATCAGATACGAAAAAGGCAAATTAGAAGTATCAGCATTGTTTACATGGCGCCCCATAACCAAGGAAAATGCACCAACTTTCGCAGGCCAAAGAATATAAGAATCTGAAGTAGTCTTTGCCCCACGCTCCAATGCTCCTTGATGGATAGGTCCCAACTTATACATATGGTTACTCTGATTAGAACCAGACCCTGCGTTCATAAAAGAGAACATTCCAGCAATCAGCAATGTTGACTTATGATGGGTTACGGTAAAAGGACCTGCAAAAATTGCACATGCTTCTCCGTTCTCTTCCTGACAATTACTGAAAAACAAAGAATCGGATGCCGAATAATTATGCCCCAGATGACATGCCTGACCAATGAAGCAACGTGTCAATGTGGTTCCATCTTCTACACTCGATCCACTTGATATAATGAAATCATCACATACAACTCCATATCCAACATGAATTGGAGCATATTCATTACTATTCAGACTACCATTTTTCAGTCGTCCTGCACCTTCAATTTTGCAATAGTCGCCAATTTTGACATTCTTGATATATCCGGAATCGACAATAGTTACATGAGTTCCTATATACCCCATTTCTGATGCTTGTTCTTCGGAATACCGCTCAACAATAGCTTTCATCCGTTCAATCAATTCGGGACGATGGCGATATAGTGCCATAATATAAGCTTGATGTGCAGACAAGCGATCATGTAGCACTACTTCTCGTCCACCTGTTTCGTTCAGTACAGCTACTTCTACCCCATTACCGAACTTACTTTTACCATCTACAAGAATAATATCTACGTTCTCGATAAAAGCATAGTCACCAATCTCATAATTGGCTATATAATTCTTTACGTTTTCAATGCAACAATGATTGCCTACGATCACATTATGCAAAGTAGCATGATAAAGACCAGCATGTTTTTTCATTCCACCAGC
>CAJGBR010000089.1 GCA_904501625.1 uncultured Rikenellaceae bacterium | reverse complement strand
TTTTTAACAAATTTTAACAACCCCTAATTTTAGTTAACAATTGTTAAAATACCATAGATTGTTGGTGGAATACCATAATATATTTATACATTATTTCTGCATAAAAATTGTTAAGTTTTTTAACATCCGGAAAATTCCCCAAGGGATTTTTTAATGAGCGCTAAAAATATGAATATTATTGCAAAAAGAAGGCGCGAAAGACATGAATTAAGGCATTAATTTGCGCCAATAGATGCAATATACCCAGATTTCGCGTTTTAAGGTTGTGTTTCGTAGCTTTTTGTCCGGAATTAGCGTTAAAAACAGCAAAATGTAAATAAAGGACGCTGGCAATTTGCTAGAAATTATCAGCGTCTCAGTGTGTGGAAAATGTTATGAAACTTTAAACTCTATTTCTTTTTGGGTCGGATTGGTTTGCCTTGCGTCAATTGTTCTGCGTGTGACTCCATTACTTTTTTGAAGTTACGGAACGCATCGAGCAGGCAATCCTTAAGAATCATTTCGGGGTCGGTGTCATCGAGGCATTGTCTGGCGTGGATAACGTGGTGCGAGTATTTTGATGAATCCTCGAACTTATCCTCTTCAGTTCCGAACATATCGAGATAGATGGTCAGTGGTTTCAGCCCAAGCATTTCTATTGCTTTGTCAGCCTCTGCAATCCAAGACAATCTCTCATGCAGTTCTGTCTGCAATGGGAATCTCTTTTTTGTTTCCTCATCAGGTGCTTTTGGGAAATCCTTGAAAATGTCGTCGTTATTATCTGCCATATATGTAGTATAGATTATATTTGTACTCAATCGAGTACAAGGGGGTGTCAGAAATCGGCTAATCCATTTGTTTCGATGTCGTATCCAAATTGGATGAAGTCATCTTGATTGATGAATGGTTCGTCGGTGAAGAGATACTTTTTATTATTGTCATTGTAAAGCATGCAATACTTGTATCCTTTTTCGACGACATCTGATTCTGTTGTATAGAATAAACCGTCAGACCCGTATCTCAGGTAATGCCCAAGTGTCCATTCGGAATCTTCATTCTTTACCATCACCAAGTCACCATGATTGACGTTGGCTATAAGTGATAGCTTCTTATATAGGACAGCCTGAAATTTGAAATTACTCCAGTAGTTTCGCTGTTGTAGGTAAAAGAATTTAATTCTCTCATGTTGTTCAGCGAATCTGAAATTGGAATAGGTTTCACCAACGGCAATTAAATCATGGTTGTTTTGGTTTCTAATCACCATGTTCCCATTGAGTTGATACAGCTTCCCATTTGTTTCATCTACGACGACTTCACCGATGCAAGGTTGTTGTCTCATTAAAGCGAACTGCCAATTATCCCAGTTCGTTGCCTTTGATATTGGGAATAGCATGCATTCACCGCTTCCGTAAAGTTTCCCGTATTGGTCAAGATAACCTATCACACCGACACCGATTGGAAAGTTGGGAACAACTTGGAATGCTTTTGTACATTCCGGGTTACGTGAGATATCACGTTTATATACCCTAACTTGTCCGTGGGCGCGTGAATACATCACCAATCCATCAGGCGCGTTCTTTAATAGTTCATATAGGTTCGTCATACCGGCTTAATCTCTGATATCTGATAATTGTGTTCTGAGTTTTTGGATTTCGCGCTCATGCTGGGCTATCTCTTCTCTGATTTTGGCCTCATCTTTTTCGTGGGTCTTCAGCCACGCAGAGATATACTCTCCGATTTTGTGCAAGAATTGTTCCTCAGTCTCAAGGAATTCCCCCTTCAGATGAATTCCCTCCCAAGAGATGAGTGGGATTTCGGAGTAGCCCTGTTCCTTATACTTTTGTATAAGGTCCATTAAAGCATTGAGCGGTGATACACAGGGGTCACTGTTTACATCATCCTTTGTGATAGTTGTTGTGGCTGTATACCATCTACGGCGGAATCCGTTACCGATAGTTTCAAGCCACGATACGATGTCGTCCACGTATCTGTATTGGTCCACTCTGAGATAACGTTTCACGAGGTTACGCTTCTCTTCAACTGTCTAGGCCATTGTGCAGTCTTCAGTCAAGCTCATAGGTTACGAGATGTTCGGCGTCG
>CAJGBR010000088.1 GCA_904501625.1 uncultured Rikenellaceae bacterium | reverse complement strand
CTGATAGTTTATTTAAAAATTATAAGACCTTGATGTTGGACTGCAAACTTGATAAAAGGGTTGTGGTTGAGGAACTTGTAGAATATGCTAAAGTTTATAAGGATAATTTTGAACTCAATATTGCAGAACAAAAGTTGTCGAATGTGGCAAGTATGTCGAGGATGAATTTTTTAATATTTGTTTTAGATGGAACTACATTAATTCCTTATGTTTTGTATTTGTTATTTAAAGTTGAAGATGATTGTGAACGTAATGTTATGTTTGAGTATTTGGAAACTTACATCATGAGACGAATTATTTGTAAAACAAGCAATAATAATTATACAGATTTATTTACGGAACATTTGATAGGTAAGAATGTTGACAATTTAGTTGCTTTGAAAGAATATATTGAAGATAAGGATTCAGAATTGGCATTAGCAATGCCATCTAATAAGAAGGTTATTGATGCTTTTTTGAATTCTGATTTTACAAATAAACGAGCCTTGGGTGTATTGTATCTTATGGAGTCAAAGATGCGGAGTGATTCTCGTCATTCAACACAGCTTCTTCCTTATTCTTCTTATTCTTTAGAACATTTAATGCCTTCAAAATGGAGACGGAATTGGGAGCTTCCTTCAGAGATTGATGAAGATGAAAGGAATAGGGCAATTAAAAGTATTGGCAATATGGCAATGATAACTCAAACATTAAATGCTAGTATTAAAAATGCTTGTTGGTCCGAAAAGAAATCGAAAGGGTTGTTGAAGTATGCATCGGATTTGGAAACCTTGTATGGAGTGTTGAATTTAGATAGTTGGGATGAAGTTCAAATAGAAGTTAGAGCTAAATGTTTAGCGAGAAAGGCAAATGAGATTTGGGCTATTTAATTTAGTAGTTTTGTTAGTTATACTTAAAACTTTAGATGTGATGGAGTTTGAAAACAAGTCGTATAATTTCCTTTTGCAGACGTCTTCACGATTTTCAAAAATGCCTTCACGTTTTAAGAAAACATCATCATCTTTTCAGAAAAGTGGCTTTATGGATATTAAAACAAGCCATTTTGTGAAAATTTTAACTTGTGATTTTGTTAATCTTGTAATTTAACAAAATAGGTTGTATTTGAAGTAGATTCGAGCGGTTTCTTAAAGAATGGGCAAAAATATGCAGACTTTTGCATCGAAAAACCTATGGAAATGTTCTCGAAAATAAGCGGATTTTGCCCTGTTCAGCCATCAGATAGATGTGCTTGATTTAATAATATATAAATGAGTGTATGGTAAGTAGTTGATATACAGCAAAATCTGAATTATACAAACACTCAATCAATCAGTCAATCAGTTAATCAGTAGTTTGAATTGGAGGAAATAACTAAATCATCCTATATATATAATTATAATTTTAACTTAATATAGTTAATATATTCTCCTCTTTCAAGATAAAATTACTGATGAACTGATTGACTGATTTATGGATTGCCTTCTTGCGATGCTCAACCCAACAAATCCTCGAACGAATGGCAGATGCGTGTGGTGCCATGCTCCTTCCAATGCAGTTCGGTGGGCGAGAGGGCAAGTAGCTTCGTGTCGCATTCGTGAGTCACGCACTGATACCCATGCCGGTTCAGCGCATTCATTGTCCAATGGAGCAAGGTCTTGTCCGGGCACTCTACCTGCACCTGGCGATGGCCGCACACGGTGGGGTAATACACGCCATGATCGTAGTCGAAACTGATGTTCTTGCGGGGGAAGAGATGCTCCATCCGGTGGCTCAAGATAATATCCTCCGTTACGCCGCATTGCAGGCCGTTCTCGCGAGAGAGAAGCCACAATCTGTCCGAGAGTACCAGCGCCTGCTCAATGTCGTGTGTAGAGAGCAGAATGGCCTTCTGTTGCTCGGTGGCGAGGCGGTGCAAGAGGTGCATGATTTCGATACGGCTCACCACATCGAGGAAGGCGGTCGGCTCGTCGAGGAGGATGAGCGGACATTCCTGTACCAGCGCCTTGGCGATCATCACCTTCTGGCGCTCGCCGTCCGACAGCTCGGCGGTGTAGCTACGTGCCTTGTGGGCGATGCCAACGTTATCCATCGCCTCTTCGATGATGCGCCGGTCGTCCTTGTTCAG
>CAJGBR010000087.1 GCA_904501625.1 uncultured Rikenellaceae bacterium | reverse complement strand
TATAGTTTCTTTGTTCCGTTCATCAAGTGTAATATGAACTTGGGTATGAACTATTCATACAGCCGAATGCCGTCTTACTACGAATCATTCAAGAATGTTTCAAATTCTCACAATGTAAGTGCACGTGTGTCATTCACCAGCAACATTTCTCAAAATGTAGACTTTACAATCTCATCAAATACTGGTTATACATTCGCGAAGAATACAACTAAAACAGATTCGAAGTATTTTACAGAAAATGTTTCGGGTAATTTGAAACTCATCTTCTTGAAACGATTGACATTCTCGACAGATTTCACATTCAACTATGCTGATAACTCATCTGCTGAAGATTATTCAGATAGTTACACATTGTGGAATGCATCTTTGGGTGTGAAAGTATTCAAGAACCGTCGTGGTGAGTTCCAAATCGCAATCAACGATATCTTGAAACAGAACTCAAATTACACTCATACAATCAGCGATACTCACATCAGTGATACTCGTTCGAACATTTTGGGTCGATTCTTTATGGCATCATTCACTTACCGTTTCAACTCAATGGACAAATATATGGGCCGTGGAATGGGAATGGGAATGGGAATGGGCCGTGGAATGGGCCGTGGAATGGGTCGCGGTATGAGATAGTGACTCAGTTCCTAGAGAGAAACAACTCTCGTTATGATAATAAAACTATTCTCGAAATATAGAGTAATATTATATCACTTGTTGGGGTGGACAGCAATTGTCCTCCTCAACTTTCTTATGTATAAAAGTGAAGCAATAAAGGATTTTGGTCTTACTCAGTTGTCGAATTGGTTAGGAGCATTTTTTGTCTTTTATATCACTTACTTTATCATAACACCAAGATTATTATTCCGTCGCCGTCGTTTTCTGTATGTTACCTCGTTGGTGGCAGTGCTGACAGTGGTCTTTGTGTTGGCACGTTATATACAGATAAATAATATCGAGGATAAATTTAATTATTATCTAGGGCAAGGACTAGGATTGCAACGTCCGGGCCCGGTCGCCATTGAGTCGACAACAGAGAATAATGATACATTGAAAATTTATCCTTATACGTCTTTTATCGATGCTCGTTACGAGGGTGATACTCTGAGCATTCTGACCATCACAGATACAATAATTATTTATCCGACCCGAAACATTGTTACAGACCGTGTGTCAGATACGATGATTGTGGCGAAAAATTCTAATCAAACCAACTTCCTGATTAGAGATGATACGCTGAATTTCTATAAAGTATATGACCGACATTTTAATATTGAGACTCATCCCGTAGATCCAAGTGATACGGCTCTGTTGGCTGAATACAAGACTAAAAAGGCAAAAGGTGAGTATATCTATCGTAGTCAAAATTTCAATCCTCTGCCGTTTGCGATGAGGTTGAGATTGCACCCGTATTACCCATTTAGCGAACGAAATATGTCGTTTACACTGATGCTGCTCATCTCGGCCACAGTCAGTACAATGATAAGTTTTGTCAAGCGATGGAAGGACGAAGAACAAAATAAAAATAAAATCGAAAAAGAAAAGGTCGAAACTGAATTGGCTTATCTGAAGCAACAGATTAATCCACACTTTTTGTTCAATATTTTAAATTCGATTTATTCGTTAACACTTGATGTTCCGACTCCGGCATCAGATGCAATTCTAAAATTGTCATCAATGTTGCGTTATATGCTCTATAGTACGCGACAGGGAAAAGTTAGTCTGCAGGAAGAGGTGCAAGTTATTTCCGACTACATTGAATTGCAGCGACTAAGACTCGATGATCATACTCGAATCAGTCTGTCAATTGAAGGACCGATTGATAATTTTCAAATCGAGCCTATGTTGTTGATTCCGATACTCGAGAATGCCTTTAAATATGGAGCCAATTCCATTAACGATTCATTCATTAAGATTGATTTGAAGGTGACGGAATTTGGTAATCTTCACTTCGATGTGGTCAATAGTATTGTTGTGAATAACAAGAAGAATGATAAGAATTCTGGAATTGGAATAAAAAATATTCGTAGAAGGTTAGACCTAATTTACGGAAAAAATTATACTTTTGGGACTGCGGAACTCAACGGGGTATTCCGCGTGGCATTAAGTTTAAAACTTCAAAAGCAAAACTAATGAGATGTCTTGCAGTAGATGATGAACCATTGGCATTGACCGTAATTCGCCAATTTTGTAAGCGTACACCATTTCTGTCATT
>CAJGBR010000086.1 GCA_904501625.1 uncultured Rikenellaceae bacterium | reverse complement strand
CGATATTTTTGTATAAATTTAAGATAACTCAAACAATGAATAAACTTGCAATTGTAACAGGAGCCTCATCAGGTATTGGTGAAGCTACAGCTCGCCGTTTGGCAAAACTTGGCTACAACCTTGTAATCACAGCTCGTCGTCGCGAAAGACTTGAAAAACTTGCAGCAGAATTGATTTCAAACTATGGAATTAAAATTCAGATATTAAATTTCGACGTCAGAGATCGTGAAGCAACAGAACAAGCACTTTCTTCAATTGATAAAAATCTGGGACAAGTTTGCGTATTGATGAATAACGCAGGCCTCGCAGCCGGTCTTGAACATATCGATCAAGGTTCGACAGATGATTGGGATCGAATGATTGACACCAATGTGAAAGGCGTTTTATATGTAACACGCATTGTTTCGAAGATGATGATAGAAGCTGGTGGCGGACACATTTTTAATGTAGGTTCAATTGCCGGCATTCAAACCTATGAAAACGGAGCTGTATATTGTGCATCGAAACACGCAATGCACGCATTATCACAAGGAATGCGAATAGATTTTCTGAAATATGGCATTAAAGTCACTGAATTGCGTCCAGGAATGGTTGAGACCGAATTCTCGACAGTTCGATTCCACGGTGATCAAGATCGTGCAGACAATGTCTACAAAGGTGTTACTCCATTGGTTGGTGATGACATTGCAGCAGTAATCGAATACTGTTTGAGTCTGCCAGCACACGTTAATCTGAATGATATAGAAATAATGCCAACACAACAGGCAAACGCATATTATACTCATCGAAAATAAAATCCGATGAATGTACGTATAGCCGAAGATTGGAAACAAATTCTCTCTACAGAGTTTGAACAGCCCTATTTTCAGGAACTTGTAAACTTTGTCAAAGATGAATATTCTCGACATCAGGTATTTCCACAAGGTCGTGATATATTTCGTGCATTTGATCAGTGTCCGTTTGACAAGCTCAAGGTCGTAATAATAGGTCAAGATCCGTATCACGGTGATGGTCAAGCAAATGGATTATGTTTTTCGGTTAATTCTGGGGTAGCATTTCCGCCATCACTACGAAATATTTTTACAGAGATTGAATCCGATATAGGTAGTTCTGTTCCGACCAATGGAGATTTATCGAGATGGGCCGAGCAAGGAGTTCTGATGTTGAATTCAGTATTAACGGTACGTGCACACGAGGCTGCATCACATCAGGGTCGCGGTTGGGAAAGATTTACAGACGCAGTAGTTTCAGCGATCTCAAAACGAAAAAAAGGAATTGTATATATGTTATGGGGCTCATATGCTCAACGAAAGTGTACTGTTGTTGATCCCAATAGTAACTGCATATTAACGGCAGTACACCCATCACCATTATCGGCATACCGAGGATTTTTTGGTTGCAAACATTTCAGCAAAGCTAATACCTATCTGCGATCACAAGGCCTCGAGGAAATAATTTGGTAACATAAAACTGTAAAACACTACAAAACCACCCCGACAATTAGACGAGGTGGTTTGTTTTTTATATAAAAATATCTTAAAAACCTCCTAAAATATCATTGAGTTTTGTCTCTACTTGGGCCTTAATTTCAGCAGTAACATACGTATCACACATTTTTATTACAGCCCACAAAGCACTGACATCATCGGTATAACCTGCGAAAGGAATTATATCAGGTATTAAATCTGATGGTAAAATCAGATAGCCCAAAGCTCCTGAAATGGCAATCTTAATATTTAAAGGCACATCAGGTGATTTCATCACATAATACAACAATAAAGCAGGCCTAATCACATTCTTGCCGAGAATTTTTACCTTACCCCAAAATTTTGAATCAGAGTAATGTTTCACGTAAGATCTAGTATCCTTTGGAATATTTGAACAATTCATATTTCAAGTGTAATATATTAGTTATTAATATATTATATTTATCTTCCACCCATCTGGTTATCAGTGATAACTGCTTGAAGATACAAAATAATAATGACATTTCAATAATTAGCGAAAAAAAACATAAGATAGCAGGGAATAGACACAGTAATACTCCGTTGAAAACATAAATTTTCTCACCTAAACCTACAAACAAATTCTCTTCCCTTTAATCAATATGTTTTCATCATTCAACTTCAACAATACACTCGGAACTAAACGTATATACAAAAAAAAGCAGCCTGGATATTATCCAAGCTGCTTGAGGTGGCGGCGACCTACTCTCCCACAGGTTAATGCAGTACCAT
>CAJGBR010000085.1 GCA_904501625.1 uncultured Rikenellaceae bacterium | reverse complement strand
TCACACAACGAAGGAAATAAAAATACCTGACACGAAGCATAAAGTTCAGCCTTTTGTTTATCATCTACGGGACCTATGAATTCGACATTTTTCGTAGGCAGATTTTCAGCCAACTGCACCATATTTTTAGCATAGTTACCATTTAAATTACCGGCGATCAGCAACTTATAATCAGGCAACCACTCCATCATTCTTACCAATAATTCAGGATTTTTCTTTGGCATCAAACTCGACAAGTGCAATAAATAACGTCCCTCCTGAGGGGCTACATAACAGGTCAGATCACTTACTCCATTGTATATCACCTCCGAATAACGCTTAAATTCAGGATATGTTCTATCAACATCTCCCTTTGTAAAATTGGAAATAAAGGTCAATGCATCAGCACGTTTTATCTGTTGACCAATTTTTTTACGATATTTTTCAACCTTAGCCCCACTCTTCTCATAGAGAAAATTAAGATCGTGAATTGTCAACAAAGTTTTTTTTGCTCTGAAAAGAAATTTCACCCGTCCGTATTGATGTACCGAATGAAATAGATCACACTTTAATTTCATTCTCAACGTAAACCGTCCCAAACGGCTACACTCAATGTGACGTACACTCTCTCCGAATACTCCCGCAAATCCCTTAGGCACAATATATTCCAACTCAATTCCACGAGCATTGAGCATTGGCAATCTATTCACAAGACTGCGTCCAAGTTGCATAGAGAACTCACCGAGTCCGACCTTCATATTTTCGATTGCACACAAGTCAAGAATAACACGTTTCATAGCAAACTTACAAAGAATTTATAGTTTCAGCCCAATGTTCACCAACACGTTCCACAGAGAATCTCAACACACTTTGCTTGCCATTTCGAGCAATCTGGTCTCTCAATTCGTCATCACTCATCAGGTTTTCCAATTCACGTGCATAGGCATTCAAGTCAAATGGTGGCACCAATACTCCGTTCACTCTCGATGGAGCCAAAATTTCTCGTATTCCAGCACTTGAATCAAATGCAATACAAGCAACTCCTGCAGACTGAGCCTCACACAACACCATTCCCCACCCCTCAATAGTCGAAGACAAAGCCAGTATCGATGCATCTCGGTAATAGTCTCTCACGTCTGCCGAATAGCCACAAAACTTCACCCGTTTCAATCCCAAACTTTTAGCCTGTCTTCTCAACTCATCACCATACTCACCCTCTCCCACAAGCAGGAATTCCCAATCTGGCATCTTTGGTTCAATCATACTCCAAACTTTCATCAACCGATCAATCCGTTTATCTGCATAAGTCAGACGTCCGACATACACCACTTGCTTTTTTTTCTGCACTACGGGCAGTGCATCATTGGCACACGGATTGGTAAAGGTTTTAAATTTATTTGGTTGTCCGAACACACCTAAACTACGTGCAATTTGTTCGCTATAACTATCTGTTAATGTGCCAAATATATCTACCGTATCATAAATTTCGCGATAGATTTTACCTATTTTTTTGATATGCTTATTGAATAACAGATAACTTGGTTTACGCAATAAATACCACTCCAACCATTTAGCAAGCGATGTTTGAGCAAGTCTTTTACCGTTAAATTTTTTGTACTCAGCTTCCCAGAACGGTGTTCCGTGCAGCATATACATCAACCGTCCATTCAGTTTTTTTTTCAGGCGAGTCAAATGAGGAATCAGTATTCCTCCGACAACCAACAAATCAATTCCCAAGCGATTAGCTGTCTGTGCGATACAATCCACAGCAGCCTCTGACATAAAATCCTCAATCGGAATCTCCTCGTAATTTAACTTCGGAGGTGAATTATGCATTTTATCTTTGTTGATTTTCGTAGCAAACACCCACGTATCAAAACCATTTTCACTCAAATATCCGGCTACGTGACGTGTAACAACCTCAGCACCACCCATCGGATAAATCATATGCAGAAAAGCGACTTTATTTCGACTCATATCCTACTTTGATTATAAACTTCGCAAAAGTACACAATTATGTTCAAATATCAATCAAAGGTCAAAAACAAAAAAGAGTCAACCCTAAAAAGGATTGACTCTTTTGAGATTCTAAAGTATATTCTACCAGCTTGCTTTCTTCACACCCGGGATAAGACCTTGAGAGGCCATTTCGCGGAATTGAATACGGCTGATACCGAATTGACGCATATAACCTTTCGGACGACCGGTCAGTTTGCAACGATTGTGCAGACGGATCGGATTCGAGTTGCGAGGCAATTTGCACAAGCCCTCGAAATCGCCGGCTTCTTTCAGAGCAGCACGCTTTGCAGCATAACGGTTAACCAAAGCCTGACGGCGCACTTCACGTGCTTTCATCGATTCTTTTGCCATAACTACTCGTTCTTTTTAGCGTTTTTGAATGG
>CAJGBR010000084.1 GCA_904501625.1 uncultured Rikenellaceae bacterium | reverse complement strand
TTCATTTGTTCAATGAACGGATGTGATACGCCCAATTGTTTAAACACTCCGAATAAGCCTTCAGTCTGTTTTAGCACCACATTGCCGACGAATCCGTCACATACGATTACATCTGCTTCATTTGTAAATATCTGATTACCTTCGATATTTCCAACGAAATTATAATCTTGACTTTCATACATCAACTCATTCGCTGCACGAGATGCAAGATTTCCTTTTTCACGTTCTTCACCGATATTAAGGAGCGCGACTCTCGGATTTTCGATTCCCATCACCGAACGAGCAAAGATTGACCCGATATGTCCATATTGAGCCAACACGTCTGGTTTGCAATCCACATTCAGACCAACGTCCAACAGCAGATTGAATCCTCCGTTAGAATTTGGAATCATCGTAGCAATCGTTGGTCTGATGATACCTTCAATCTGCTTGATTGCGTACATTGATCCCACCATCATTGCTCCGGTAGAACCACTGCTTGCGAAGGCATCAATCTGTTTGTGTTTAAGATATCCGAATCCGACAACGATACTTGAATCTGTTTTTTTCGAGAATGCCTGTGTCGGGTGTTCATTCATTTCGATCGTTTGGCTCGTAGCCACGATATCAAATCTTTCCTGATCAATCCCCTCTTTTTCAAGCAATTCCACGATACGATCACGATCGCCAAAAAGCACTATTCGCGTATCTTTATCAACTGCATCTAATGCAAGAACGGCTCCCGAAACCACGGCTTCGGGAGCAAAATCTCCGCCCATTGCGTCTACACCTATTTTTCTCATAATATTTGAGTTAGGTTAGACCTGTGGCTTTATTCCACTTTCTTTTCAATAGCCAAACGTCCGCGATAGAATCCACATTCGGGACATACACGGTGTGTCAAAACAGGTGCTCCACAATTCGAGCAAGTCGAAACAGTCGGAGCTGTTGCCTTGTAATGAGTTCTTCTTTTGTCTCTTCTTGTTGAAGAGATTTTGTGCTTAGGATGTGCCATTTTACTATTAGTTTATTTGTTATTTCTTTTCTGTATTTTGAGCACTTTGTTTAAGTGCTGCCAATTTTGCCATATTTTCATCACTCAGTCCGACCTCCGAACTTCCGTCATCTTCGATTTCGGGAAACATCTCATCGAACTCTTCAACCGTAACCGATTTGAATCGTGCAATCATATCTTGATTACAATCCTCCACATTCGGGTGTACCACCTGGAACGGCAGACTCAAGCAGACCGTATCATAAATATAATCAGTCAAATCTATCGAATCATCTTCAGGGGTAATCCACAAGACATCTATGTCATCTTGTTCATCACCTTCACCCGAAGATTTAACCACCAACGGACACTCTACCTGCAACGGCATCTCAAAAACATCCAAACAGCGGTCACATTCAACCTTCAGCGTTCCATTAATCGAGAGGAGCAACTCCATTTGACGCGAAGACTTTTCCATTGTCACCTTCACATCAATCTGAGCATCTACTATTCGATCCGCATTCTTATCTGTAAAAAAAGAACCACTCACCACGAAATTAAATTCGTGACGACCGACTGCAAGTCCCTTGTAATCAATAGAATAATTCATCTTTCCCATAAAGAATGCCCAAAATCTCACAAACCTTACATCGTGCAAAGATAATTCTTTTTATCGAAATTACAATAATTTCTCACAAAATAAACATCTAAACACTTTTCATTTCACCACAAATTGCTACAAATAAAACACTTCTGCGAAATTGTATCTATTTTCGGAGCAAATATAGTTCCAAGCAATATCTTTATCAAAAAATATTATCAAAATAAAGTTCAATGCAGGCAAAATTTTAAGTATCTTTGCATAAATAAAAAACACATTCAGAATGTTTGAATTGATTGATAAACTCGAAAAAGATTGTCATCTTGAGAAAGATGAATACAAACTTCTGTTGACTTCTCTTGATGACAGAATGCTTGACGAACTTTGTAGTCGGGCTCAAAGATATGCCATCGAAAGATTCGGAAGAAAAATCTTTGTGCGAGGGCTTATCGAAATATCAAACATTTGTCGCAATGATTGCCTATACTGCGGAATACGGAAAAGCAATAAAACTATTGAACGTTACCAACTAACTGAAGATCAAATTATTGAATGTTGCAAACAGGGACATAATGCAGGATTTCGCACATTTGTGTTGCAAGGTGGCGAAAACCGAATTCTTTCGACCAAACAACTATGTTCACTAATTGAAAATATCAAGAACAGATTCCCAGATTCAGCAATCACCCTCTCACTCGGAGAATGGGAATTTGAGGACTACAAGGCATTCCGCCAAGCCGGTGCTGACAGATACCTGCTCAGACACGAAGCTGCAAGTGCCCAATTGTACTCAAAACTACACCCTTCAGCGATGCTCCAAGAACACCGAATAAACTCATTATACCAATTGAAAGAACTCGGATTTCAGACAGGCTGCGGTATGATGATCGGTGCCCCATACCAAACCATAGACCATTTGGTCGAAGACCTGATA
>CAJGBR010000083.1 GCA_904501625.1 uncultured Rikenellaceae bacterium | reverse complement strand
TGTACGGGCTGCTTGTGACGTTAGTCGTATTGTGGTATGGCGGATATATATTCGTTAAGATCGAAGAGGGAAGGAGTAAGGCTATAATAGGTTGGATTGATGACTATTATGTTGATCGTGGAGTGTTGCCAGATAGTCTCTCTCAACTTGGTCCAAAGAATTTCAGAGGTCTAACACCAGGTTATTATAAGGTTGATGATGATCGTTATGTGATTTATTATCGACACTCGTTTGAGAATGTCGTGGCGTGGCATTCGTGGCGTGGAAAATGGGAGAATCGTATGCATCTGGAACCACTAGACTCGACACTGCTCGGATATCTGAAAAGTATATCAGAACAAGAATGTGTCGAGAATGTCAAACCAATCTATGCTGTATCTTTAGGCGATTCACTGAGAATTGCACGGCTGGGATTTGACTCAGAATATTTCGATAGTTCAAAGTTGTGTGGATTTATTAAGTATGATGGGCTGAGAATTGCAATATTCGATGCAGAAAAAGCGTGGCAGAATATATTGTATAATCCATACTTTTTTGAGAAAGAAAAATTCTATGACCGAAAATTGACATTCTCTGTGATGGAATCTGATTCTGTAGTGATGAGAACATTTTCGATGCCCCAGACTCACAAAAAGTTGAGATAGAAATTTTAAAACGCTAAAACATAAATAAATGAAGAAAACATTATTGGCTGTTACAGCTGCGTGTGTGGCATTGTGCAGTTGTCAAAATCGTGAAGAAATGGAACTGAAAAATTTGCTTGATGACCTTCAGGCTAAAATTCAGCCTGTGAGAACAGCATCTGCTGTTGCCTATTGGTTGGGTACAACCGAAGGTGATGAGTTGCAATTTGAAAAGTATGCTCAAGAAAACCAGAAACTGACCCAGATTACATCTGATAAAGTTATATTCGGCGAACTCAAAAAATTCAAAGAGAGTGGCAAAATTAAAGATTCACTTTTGTTACGCCAACTGGAAGTAGTGTATAATATGTTCTTGGGTAATCAGGCTGCCCCTGAATTACTGAATAAGATTATTGAACGTTCGTCAAAACTCGAACAGAAGTATTCGGCCTACAGAGCAGACTATAAAGGCAAGAAAATTACAGATAACGAAGTCGAAAATATATTGAAAACATCGATTGTCAATTCTGATCTCGAAGCTGTGTGGTATGCACATAAGGCAATCGGTCGTGAAGTCGCTCAGGATGTAATAGAAATAGTAAAACTGCGTAATGAGGTGTCTCGTTCTTTGGGATTTGAAAACTACCATAAAATGAGTCTTGAACTGTCAGGTCAGAATCCGGACGAAATATCTGCACTATTTGAAGAACTGGATAATATGACTCGTGATGGCTTTGCAGCACTCAAAGGCGAAATGGACGCAATTTTGGCTAAACGACTTAATATCAAGGTTGAGGATATGATGCCGTGGCACTATCAGGGACGTTTTTTCCAAGAGGCTCCTGATATCTATCCTGTTGATTTGAACAAATACTACAAGGGTAAAAACCTTGAACAATTGACAATTGATTACTATAAGGGAATGGGCATCGATGTCTCTGATATGATGTCTCGCAGCAGTCTCTATCCGAAAGAAGGTAAAAATCAACACGCATATTGCACTGCAATTGACGGTGCAGGTGATATCCGAGTTATGTGTAATATCGTAGATAACGAATCTTGGATGGGTACAATGTTGCACGAGTTTGGTCACGCTGCTTATGCTCAAGGTCACGATAATCCACAGAATCCGTATTTCCTGCGTGAAGCTGCACATATCTTTACGACAGAAGCTATTGCCGAGTTATTCGGACGTTTCTCTCGTAATCCGGAGTGGATGCAGAAAATGTTGGGATTGAGTGATGAAGAAAAGTCTTCTATTTCAGAGGCTTGCGTTAAATCATCACGTCTTCAACAATTGGTTATGAGCCGTTGGGTACAGGTGGTCTATCGTTTCGAAGAATCAATGTATGCCGATCCTGATCAGGACTTGAATGCATTGTGGTGGAGATTGGTTGAAAAATATCAGATGCTGACTAAGCCTGAAGGTCGAAATGAACCAGATTGGGCATCGAAAATTCACATTGCACTCTATCCTTGCTACTATCACAACTATCTATTGGGTGAAATCTTTGCATCACAAATGCACTATTATATCACAGACAACATTGTTGGTTCGAAGGATTATGCATCAGAATGTTATATCGGGAATGCTGAAGTTGGTAAATGGTTTATTGAAAAGATTTTCAAACCAGGTATGAGATATCAATGGAACGATATGATTGAACGTGCAACAGGTGAAAAACTGACTGCTAAATATTACAAGATGCAGTTTGTTGATTAATCTGTTTGATAGATAAAAAAGAGAGGGTATTCAACTTTTTTAGAATACCCTCTCTTTTCTTTTTTCTTTTGAACTTTACAATGCTAAAAATAAGATCCAGGTCAGTATGGTTGCGATGGTCAGTAAAACTGTAAATATTCCAAACATAACTCGGAATACCAACGTGCAAATCAGTCCTAACGAAAGTAAAATACCTAAAAT
>CAJGBR010000082.1 GCA_904501625.1 uncultured Rikenellaceae bacterium | reverse complement strand
TCTAAGACCTTGAATTTTGAAGTTTTGACCATCAATATGTCCTGTAAATGTTTGAGTAAAATCAGATACGATTGTACCTACGGGCACCCAGTTGCTACCAGAAGGCACGCCGTCAGTTACTGTGATGTCTGTTGTAGTAAACTTGTAAGTCTTGTTTGCAGCGTCCAATTCGATAGTCTTAGCCGGCAGAATGATGTTTTCCATCAACTTCATACCATAGCCCAACTTGCCCTCTTCGTTGTTCACAATGTAACACCATTTCATAAGGCCTTCGATATTGTAAACCTCTGCATAGTCGTTTTTCAAAACGATATCTTCTTTCGGAGTGATATCAATATTATGATTGCCATCGAATTCAGCATCAATGTAAACGTCGAATGTAACGTTGCCTGTGAGGATTTGACCCAGAATGTTTGTTCTGTAGTTACGTTGAACAGAAACTGTCGGAACATTCAGAGTGATTTGGTTAGATTCAGTTTCGAATACGAAGTCAACTGCAACGTTTGCAGAACCTGAACCATCTTCAGTATTTTGGTCATTAACCAAAAGATAAGACATTGACAAGTAGTAGAAAGGTTCTTTTTCGTTGTCAGCGTTAGTGTCAACCATCAACATTTCAGTTGGGATTTGAGCCATTCTGAATGTAATAGATTGTGGTTGTGCAGCAGCTTCAACTTCACCTGTGAGCAGATTGATTTTGTTTGCTACTTCAGAGATAGTAACCTGTGAGTTGAGAACCTTAGCGTGAGAAATCACAGCAGCTTCCCAATCTTCTGAGATAACACCCACGTTCAACTGAGCGAACGGACGTTTCATTTCAACGTCAACTTCAACAGAACCTGTAACGTGCGGAACTTCGATAGCTTTGAAGAATGCGTCACGATTTTCGTCGTTGTTGTAGCCGTCATAGCTAACAGAAACTTCCATAGTTTCAGGGTCAACACTGTATGCACCGCACTCGTTGCTTTGAGCCCAGAATACAACTTTGTAGTCTTTGTTCTTAGCCAAGCGGATTACTTCAGTAGCAGGGAAGGTAACTGTTTTAGCAGGAACAGTTGACAGATAGTTAGTTGAAATAACCTTGCCGTCTTGATCCTTTTTCAGTTCATAAATCGAGTACATAAGCGTATTGACCTTTGTACCTTTACCGATAACCGGATCTGCCTTCGTAGATGTAACACCGTCAAGATTCAGAGCGAACGAAACGAATGCATCACCATCTGCGCCCGATTCATCGTTCGAGCACGAAGCAGTGAACAGCATAGCTGCAGCTGCCAAGAAAGAAAAGAATTTTTTCATTGTTCGTAAAGTTTTGTTTTAATTAATTTTCATACTTATTTCCACGCCACAAAAATAGGTAAAAAATAAACAGACTCAATACAAAATTCATCATAAAATAGTTGAAAATCTGATATTTTTAATTTATACCTGCAAATGTTTTATCTATAGTGTCTATTTGTATCATTTCGCAAAAATATATATCTTTGTAGCTGAACTACGAAATCACCATTCACTATGAAGAATCTGTGTCAGTGCAAAGATGGATTGTTGTACAATAACTTTTCGATTATTTTTTTGCAGACGTTCATTGCGCCAAATGTTCAAATTGCTGAAAATGACTTTATCTCCGGCGTAACTGAAGGCACTATCGATGAACAACTGTTCATTCGCGAAACCAAAGATTCGGAAATCATCAACCGCTATAAACTGAAGGGGTTCGATATATCCATTGAAATCGGGAAAGAGAATCCGGTTCACATCGAGGGACACGTCTGCGTAATGCTGACCGTCTTTTTCAATTTGACATTCGAGCTCTCATATCGAATCATTGTCCCCGATGATGGAGAGAGTTTCCAATTTTGTAGAACAAGTGCTCCGCTCGACACCGACCAGATGATTACCCTTGCAGCACTCGTTCAAAAGGTCGAACACTGGGAATCCGATGACCGAGGCATACAGACAATCAGCGGTTCGGTTGAAAGCATCAAAATCACCAATCTCTGTCTCGATGCAGAATCAACATACCGAGCAACGTCAACCGACGAGGTCATCACCTCGTTTGATGAGGTTCAACGCCGCTATGCAGAATATTTCTACAAAATGAGCGACAACCAATTCAGACTCAATGAGCACCACTACGTATTTCTCGACATCTGGGAATCGATAGACCACAAGGGCGCGCTGAATGGTTTTCCCCAGATGCAGGAAGAGGACATCATCGAACACATCGAGATGAATCACAAATCCGAACTCATAGGTCTGATGAGTTTCTATCCCGAGGAGTGGCCATATCGTATGGAGGGAAATTACAAAGACATCTGTGGCGAAAACATCGCAATAGACACCGACGACCTGGTCTTGGCAAACGAAAATATCTGCGTTGTGTTCGGCACCTACGGACTGAGAGGTGATGAGGCTCCGACCGATTGGAAAAAACACCTGATGCGCAGAAATCACTACCACGTCAGCTGGCCCGAATATCTTGTCATTATCGAAATTCTGCTGAGCAAAAAATATATGATTAACTATGTATTGTACAAATACATAAACAACTCGCATCTTGCCGTAGGCGGAAACATTCGCACGATTATTGAACAGAATGCCTACT
>CAJGBR010000081.1 GCA_904501625.1 uncultured Rikenellaceae bacterium | reverse complement strand
ATTATGACCTTCTTCTTCAGATATATGCAGGAGTTGATTAAGGGCGGCCACCTGTACATTGCGCGCGCTCCGCTGTTCCTGGTTAAGCGAGGAAAGCAAAAACGCTACTGTTGGAATGAGGCTGAAAGAGACCTCGCAATCGAAGAACTTGGCACGAAAGGTGTTAGCACTCAGCGATATAAAGGTCTCGGTGAGATGAATGCCGAACAACTTTGGGAAACAACTATGAATCCGGAAAATCGTATTCTGGAACAGGTGACCATTGAAAGTGGCGCCGAAGCCGACAGAATATTCTCGATGCTGATGGGTGATGATGTTCCTCCAAGACGAGCATTTATCGAACAACACGCAAAAGATGCAAATATCGACGCTTAGTTATTTATAATCAATGCAATACGAGCCTTATGACGAGGCTCGTATTGTTTTAATAATCGTGATTGGATTATGTGTTGGAAATTTTTAATCTGGGGATTGATACTTACTTTGTCAGGTTGCGGCAAATCGAGCCAAGTGGCTGAAACAAAGAGTATTACAGTATCTATTCTGCCTATAAAATACTTTGTCGACCAAATTGGAGGGAATGATTTTGAGGTAAATGTGATGGTTCCTCCGGGCGCAAGTCCTGAGACGTACGAACCTACTACGCTGCAAATGAAGAAATTAGCAAACTCAAAAACATACTTATCCTTAGACTTGATGGACTTTGAGCTTGCCAATAAAAAGATGATTGAAGAAAATTTTAAAGATGTAGATTACATCAATCTCGCTGATTCTATGGCAATTACACATAACGAAGAGTGCAATTGTGGTCATCATCACGCAGTCGATCCTCACGTCTGGTTGTCGTTCGAGAACACAAAAGTGATGGTTAAAAATATTTGCAAACGCCTGGTAGAATTAAAACCACAAAATAAATATTTATACACGCAACGTGCTGATAGTCTGATAAATGAAATAAGTCAATTAAAGTATTTTGCCGATTCAAAAATTCGAAAGGGTAGTGCATTCTTAATTTACCACCCGTCGCTATCCTATTTTGCAGAGGAGCTTGGAATCAAACAAATTGCAATTGAAAACGAGGGTAAAGAACCCACAATTTCAAACATTAAGACATTGATTGATAATTCGTTACAAGATTCAATTACAATTTTACTTTACCAGAAACAATTCGGACAACACGTAGTAGAAGCAATCAGAGAAGAACTGCATATTACGAGCGAAGTTTTCGACCCATTGGAATATGAATGGTTTGTTAATATGAGACGCATTATCAACCTGTTAAGCAAGTAGTTATGAAATATATTTCGCTGCGCAACATAAACGTTTTTTACGACCAGAAACAGGTTCTCGAAGCTGTCAACCTTGACATCGACAGTAACGACTTTATTGGCGTAATCGGCCCGAATGGCGGTGGAAAGACTACGCTGATGAAAACCATTCTGAAACAAATCTCGTTCGAAGGGGTAGTGGAATACCATAAATCTGACCTGAAAATTGGCTATATGCCTCAGTTACAGAATGTTGACAAATCATTCCCAATCTCACTATTAGATGTTGTGGTTTCTGGGTTGCAGTCAGAAAAGGGCATCACCGGAAGGTACCGCAAAGAGGATTATAAACGAGCTGAAGTATTACTTGAGATGGCAGGCATTAACGATCTGTCACACAAGGCAATAGGCGAGTTGTCAGGTGGCGAATTTCAGCGAGCAATGCTCTGTCGTGCTGTCATCTGCAATCCCCACGTTTTAATCTTAGATGAGCCAGCAAATTTCGTGGACAACCGCTTTGAAAAGGAGCTCTACGAACTGCTCAAGGTACTGAACGAGCAGATGGCGATAATAATGGTTTCGCACGATTTGGGAACGATCACGAGCTATATCAAGACGATTGTTTGCGTGAATCGCACCGTCCATCACCATCATTCAAACAAGATTACTCCCGATCAGCTCAACCGATATGATTGTCCAATTCAACTCGTGTGCCACGGAGATGTCCCGCACATAGTTTTAGAGCATCATTCGAAGTAGAGTTTCGATATGTTTACGAGTTAATTTTACATAATATAAATAAAGTTCATTTGCAAATTACCTTATTCCGGTCGGTAATCAACAAAAGAACGGTCTGAATAGAAGATAACAATTCGAGAAATTTTCTTCTCAGGATTCGGATTCAAGATCTCACCAACAGGTTGCTCAGCTTGCACAGAACAATTTTCCTCGATTGATATCTCAGGTTGAATCTCAGGTTGATGAATATCCAAAATCTGCTCCGGAAACAGCGACTCCTGAGTTTGCTGAACATTTTCAGACGCAAACATTGGCTCCTCGCCATTAATCAACCACCTGGGATTCAAGTCAGGGAATGCCGATAGCAATTTTTGAATAAATTGCAGATTAGGATTATTTCGGCCAGACAAAATGTGCGAAACATTTGACGGTTGTATCATCAACATCTTTGCCAAATTTGAAGCTGTCAAATTTTTGGCTGTCATTATTTTTAACAATCGACTCTTCATTACAAATGTAATCTTTGAAATTATTTACAAAGGTAATCATTATTTTTTAATTGACATAATTATAATTACAATATTTTACAACACAGTCAAGTGGTTGAAAATTTAGAGTCGATT
>CAJGBR010000080.1 GCA_904501625.1 uncultured Rikenellaceae bacterium | reverse complement strand
TTTGATCCCAGCAAACCATAGACTCCATGTGTCTTAATTTCAAGATCGATATCTTTTACTGCCCACTGTACGCTATAGCGGTGTGACAGATTCTCGATCTTTACGATTGGTTGTTGATCCATGAATTGTTTGTTTTAAGTATTATTTAACGTTTTGTTTTCTTCATACTATTTTAATAGCCCGCAAATGTACAACTTTTTATTGGGAACAAAAAAAACTAATAGACAAAATAACCTATTTTGTCGACAAAAAATTTCATATACTATCTAAAACCTTGAATTTTATATTCTAATTTTTTCAGACTCTTTCACTCAATTCAAGCCATCGCATTGTTTTGGTATCAATTTCATCAATAAGATTTGATATTTCTACCGAGGCTGCCATTAGGTCATCAACAGGCATACTACCGCTACTCATTGAGGCTTCGAGTTCTGATTTTTTTGTTTCGAGTTGGGGAATTTCAATTTCAAGTTGCTCGAATTCACGACGTTCCTTAAATGTCAATCTATTGTCATACACACGTTTAGGCGGAGCCTGAACCGACGACTGACTCTGAGATCGCACAATTTTCTGCTGTTCTTGCTCTTGTAGTTTTGCCCTCTTCCAAATGCGATAATCCGTATAGTTGCCAGGGAAATCTTTAATACGCCCCTCGCCCTCCATTACGAACAGATGATCCACAATCTTATCCATAAAATATCGGTCGTGCGACACTACAATCAGACACCCTTTGTATGATTCGAGATACTCTTCAAGAATATTCAGTGTTTGGATATCAAGGTCATTGGTCGGCTCGTCAAGGACCAGAAAATTAGGATTCGATATCAGTATAGTACAGAGGTACAAACGACGCTTTTCTCCACCACTCAATTTGGCAACGTAATCGTATTGGGCTGCAGGAGAAAACAAAAACTGTTGAAGAAATTGTGACGCACTCAACCTACTGCCGTCTGAAAGAGCAATATCTTCTGATATCTTTTTCACCACATCTATCACACGGTCTTCTGGATTGAAAGTCAATCCATCTTGAGAATAATATCCAAATCTGACCGTTTCACCGACATCTACCACACCGCCATCGGGCGGGAGTATTCCCAACAACATCTTTATGAATGTCGATTTTCCGACTCCATTTCCACCGACGATGCCTAATTTTTCACCTTTACCAAACTGACAATTAAAATCTTTAAGAATTATCTTTTCTCCGAAACTCTTTGACAAAGAAAGCATTTCAAAAATTTTTGTTCCTACACGCGAAGCCTCGATTCCCAAATTAATCTGACGTTCAGGACGGACAACCCGTTTTCGTGTAGACAGCTCTTCGAATGCATCTATTCTGGATTTGGCCTTCCCCGTACGTGCCGAAGGTGTACGACGAATCCATTCCAACTCCCGACGATATAAATTTCTCGTCTTTTCGGCCATAACATTATCCAAGGCAATACGTTCCTGACGTTTCTCTACATAGTAACTATAATTGCCCTTATATGCATATAGTTGACGATTATCGATTTCGATTATTCGGCTACACACCCTATCCAGAAAATACCGATCGTGGGTAACCATAAGCAGAGACATTTTCGATTCGGACAGATAATCCTCCAACCACTCAGTCATCTCAATGTCAAGATGGTTCGTAGGCTCATCAAGTATCAGCAAATCGGGATTAGAAATCAGAGCTGCTGCCAATGCCACACGTTTAATCTGTCCACCAGACAATGTATCCACTCTCTGCGAAAAGTCCTGAATATTCAATCGAGTCAGAATCTCTTTGGCCTGCTGTTCATAATCCCAAGCTCCTGTTGCATCCATTGCAGTTATAGCTTGTTCGATATTCTCGCCACTGAGCAAAGCCTTTTCATACTCTGCTATTGCATCTGTCGCTGCGTCCTTCGCCGTAAAACAGGCTTCAAGAACTGTAATACCAGCCTTAAACTCAGGACTTTGAGATAAAAATCCAACTTTCACGCCATTGCGAAACGTAACCTTCCCAGACTGGTAATCCTCCTGTCCTATTATGATTTTGAGCAGCGTGGTTTTGCCTGCACCATTGACTGCAACAAGGGCGACTTTATCTCCTTGTTCTATACTTAGTGATATATTTTCAAAGAGGACCCTTTGACCAAACGACTTGGTCAGATTCTCCACCTGCAGACAACTACTCATAACACATCTAATATTATTGTTGTCTGCAAAGGTACAAAATTGTCAATGAATCGCCACACTCGACCGGTTAAATATTTTGAATCAGAGTTGTAAGGTTGCTGACAAACAGACGCACAGCCATTGCCAGAAGGATTACTCCGAAGAATTTTCTCAGCACAAAGATTCCCCCCTGGCCCAAAACACGTTCAAAGAATCGCAGATTCCGCAAGACCACATACACAAGCAGCATATTCAGTGCAATGGCTATAATGAGATTCAACATATGCACCTCAGACCTTAATGACAGAGTCGTGGTGAGAACACCAGCACCCGCAACCAGCGGAAAGACTACGGGTATTATCGTAGCATTGCTACCTGGACCCTCATTTTTAAATATTTCCACACCCAACAACATCTCAACTGCCAATATAAACAACACTATGGAACCGGCTATTGCAAATGACGATATATCAACATTGAACAGTTTCAGCATAGCCTCTCCCGCAAAAAGAAATAAGATTATCACTGCAAACGAAATCACTG
>CAJGBR010000079.1 GCA_904501625.1 uncultured Rikenellaceae bacterium | reverse complement strand
TTTTCGAGTGATTGACGGAATTTCATCAACTCTTTTTGGCGTTTTTGTTGCGGACGAATCATAAAGAAATACATCACAACAAAGATAAGAATCATCATAATCCAGAAAGACATACCACCACCTGGTTGTGCTTCTGCAGCTTGAAACATTACTAACATTTTTCCCATTTTTAAAATTTATTTAGTTTATACATTTTTTAGTTGTCTATTTCACACGTAGTCTTCAACTTGAAGGTCTTGTCGCTTATCGAGGTCTTGAACTCTACGGTTTTGGCTACCCAGCCGTGTTGTGCTCTCGAGTTGAAGGTCAGTTTCACCGAGCGTCGCTTTCCCGGCAGAATTGGCTCTTTGGGGAAATCTACGGTGATACACCCGCAGTCAACCTTTATGTGTTCAATCAGAAGAGGCTGTTGTCCGCTATTTTTAATAATCAGCACCTTTTCGATAATTTCGCCGCTGCCCAATCTTCCGAAGTCGAATTCGGCACTCGCTTTACTGCCGTTCAATATCGAATCTGAGATGGCAATGTTGGGATATTTGTCCATTACCTCTTCGCTGAGTTCCGTATTCGGGCTCTTATCCTGTTTACGACCATTGCCACCACACGAACTTAGGATTGTAATGCAACACAGTGTCCAAACAAAAATCAATCCCAATCGAGTTTTTCGAATTATCTTCATCTCCTGCTTAAACTACTCTGAGACTAAAGTGTTGCGGATTTCAAATCTATTCGACCAAACCGCGACCCTCTTTTACGATTGTGCCATCTTTTTTCAGCTCGTCAACAACTTTGTCGAGCACACCGTTGATGAATGTGCTGCTGCCCAAAGTGCTGTAATATTTCGATATTTCGATGAACTCGTCCATTGTCACCTTCACAGGGATAGTCGGACAATTAATCAGCTCGGCAACTGCCGCAGTCATAATCACGTGATCCATAAATGCAAATCTGTCGACGTCCCAGTTTTTCGAGAAACGCACGATGATTTCCATATACTTGTCCTTGTTAATCAAAGCCTTGCAGAACAGATTTTTGATATACACCATATCTTCGTCTGATTTGAGCATCGGCATCAGTTTCAGACCCTTCTTTTCGGGGCAGTTCTGAATAGTCTTCACAATCATATTCAGCACATATCCCAAGTCATCTTCCCAGAATATTGATTGTTCGAGCAGCACCTCTTCCAGCAGTTCGTTATCTTCCAATTCATAGGTAAAGAAGTTGATAACAAATTTTTGGTCTTCAACATACGAGCGACTCTCAATTGCCATATATGCTTTGTAGTAGTCGCTACGAATCATATTGTTGTAGATTTTCTTAATCAGCTCGGGGTAGTTGCTCCAGCCGAGCGAATTGCGTTGACAGTAAATGGACAACTGTTCACACTCGGCAATCTTGTCGATAACCACGTTGTTGACGAACTTTGTATTCGGATTCAAATCTTCGTACGTCGGCAGGTGTTTTTGTTTTCCCGCTTCGATTTTGGCAACAGCCAATTTGCGAACCTCATCAATAATTGTCAGTATCTGATTGTAAAGGTGATATGACTTTTCGATGGAATGTACAAGATTTTTTTCTGATGCAGAAATCGAATCACAATCCGATTTCAAGTGTGCATACATAGCCTTAATGGCTTTAATTCTCAGCAATCTTCTGTTTAACATATTTCAGAATGTTTTCGCTACAAAAGTATGTTAAATTTTCGAGATTATAAAATCAAAACTCCATTTTATCGTTACTAATATAAGTTTGGTCGGAATGTTTGCTAATATCAAGCATTTTTTCGTACCTTTGTGAGATAATGTTTAACCGTAAATTTAAAGAAAAATGATGAAAAAACTGTTGTTTATTTTGGCTGTGGTAATACTTGGAGTTTCGTGCAGCAATGATTCCAAAGAGGATAATGTGGTAAGTTATTCAGTCAGAATTTTAGATGACTTTACATTTGAAGGTAATCTGCCTGATAAGTATGAAGATGAGTACGAATTAATGGACTCTATAATCAAAGTGCTGTGGAACAGTGAGATCCATTTTGGAATCTATAACATCATAGCTGAAACTATGGCTGAAGCAGATGCAATTACAACGGCTTATGTTCAGCGTCAGCTTGACAACTTCCCGACTCAGATGTTGTTGGACAAGTTCCAGTCTGACGATTTTGAATTGGTGTTCTATTACGGAGCTTATCGCTATGATGAGATTCTTTCGACTCGCAAGGTGTATATACCTTTGAAATTGAAGTTCTCAACAAAAACGGGTCCTCAGATTCTTAACAACGATGAGGTTGTTGGTGGCGAAAACCCTGATGCGCCTGAAATCTAACAGATAATCACCCTAAAAACACATATATAATGGCAGACGAAAAAATTATTTTCTCGATGGTTGGAGTGTCGAAAACACTTGTCAACAATCGAAAAATTCTGAATGATATTTACCTCTCATTCTTCTATGGTGCAAAAATCGGTATCATCGGTTTGAACGGTTCGGGTAAATCTACGTTGATGAAGATTATCGCCGGTATTGATAAAAACTTCCAGGGAGAAGTTGTATTCTCGCCCGGCTACTCGGTAGGCTATCTCGAACAGGAACCGCAGCTCGACGATACAAAAACGGTTAAGGAGATTGTACAAGAGGGGTGTGCTGATGTAGTTGCACTGTTGCAGGAGTATGAAGAAATAAACCAGAAGTTCTGCGAGCCGATGGACGACGACCAGATGGCAAAACTGATTGAGCGTCAGGGCGAATTGACAGAACTTATCGACCATAAGAATGGCTGGGAGCTCGACAGTAAATTGGAACGTGCAATGGACGCGCTGCGTTGTCCCGAGTGCGACTCTCTGGTGGCTAACCTC
>CAJGBR010000078.1 GCA_904501625.1 uncultured Rikenellaceae bacterium | reverse complement strand
TCGTAAACGTGCAGGTCGCTCAATGGCTGATAAACTCGCTGCAGAAATCGTTGACGGTTTCAATAACCAAGGTGGTGCATTCAAACGTAAAGAAGAAATGCACAGAATGGCTGATGCAAACAAAGCATTTGCACATTTCAGATTTTAATGTGACGAAACAAGTATATGGCAAGAGATCTGAAATATACGCGTAATATTGGCATCATGGCTCACATCGATGCCGGTAAAACTACAACCTCTGAAAGAATCCTTTTTTACACAGGTAAAACACACAAAATCGGAGAAACTCACGAGGGTAGTGCAACAATGGACTGGATGGTACAAGAACAAGAACGTGGTATCACCATTACCAGTGCTGCAACAACTGCATTCTGGAGTTATAAGGATAAAACTTATCAGATAAACTTGATTGATACCCCGGGCCACGTAGACTTTACAGTCGAAGTAGAACGTTCGTTGCGTGTTCTTGACGGAGCCGTAGCAACATTCTGTGCGGTAGGTGGTGTTGAACCTCAGTCTGAAACCGTTTGGCGTCAGGCTGATAAATACAATGTTCCCCGTATCGGTTATGTGAACAAAATGGACCGCGTTGGAGCAGATTTCCAAAGCGTGTGTGCTCAAGTTCGCGAACGTTTGGGAGCAAACCCTGTGCCGGTTGTATTGCCAATAGGAACAGAAGATAAATTCGTGGGATTGATTGACCTGATTTATGGTCGTGCAATTATGTACTTCGACGATAAAAACGTAAGAGATAACTTTACGTTCGAAGAAATTCCAGATGAAATGAAGGCTGAAGCTGCAGAGGCTCGTTCTCATTTGATCGAAGAAGTTGCTTCGGTTGACGATGCTCTTATGGAAAAATTCTTCGAAGATCCGGATGCAATCTCTCCAGACGAAATTATTGCAGCAATCCGTAAAGCAACAATCCAAATGAAGGTTATCCCGATGTTGTGTGGATCATCATTCCGCAACAAGGGCGTTCAATTGTTGTTGGACTATATCATCGCATTCTTGCCGTCACCAATCGACGTAGATGCAGTTATTGGTAAAAATCCGACAACAGACGAAGATGAAGTTCGTAAACCAATCGTTGACGAACCATTCTGTGGATTGGCATTTAAGATTGCAACAGACCCATTCGTAGGTCGTCTGGCATTTGTGAGAATCTACTCAGGAAAATTGGAGGCAGGTTCTTATATCTATAACAGCCGTTCAGGAAAGAAGGAACGTATCAGCCGTATCTACCAAATGCACGCAAATAAACAAAATCCTCTTGATGTAGATGAGGCTGGCGATATTTGTGCAATCGTAGGTTTCAAAGATATCAGTACAGGTGATACTTTGTGTGACGAAAAAGCTCCGATCGTTCTTGAATCAATGACATTCCCAGAACCGGTTATCGGTTTGGCAGTTGAGCCAAAAACACAAAAAGACCTCGATAAACTCGGTATCGCACTCGGAAAGTTGGCTGAAGAAGACCCGACATTTACAGTTAAAACTAATGAAGATTCAGGTCAAACTGTAATCTCAGGTATGGGTGAATTGCACTTGGATATCATCGTTGACCGTCTGAAACGTGAATTTGGTGTTGAAATTAACCAAGGTGCACCTCAAGTTAACTACAAAGAGGCTCTTACTAAGGTTGTTCAAGATCGTGAAGTCTTTAAGAAACAATCTGGTGGTCGCGGTAAATTTGCAGATATCGTGTTCGAAATCGGACCGGCAGACGAAGGATTCACAGGTTTGCAATTTGTTGATGAAGTTAAAGGCGGTAACGTGCCTAAAGAGTATATTCCTGCAGTTCAAAAAGGTTTCCAATCAGCAATGTCTTCAGGTGCATTGGCAGGATTCCCGGTTGATAGTATGAAGATTACTCTTAAAGATGGATCGTTCCACCCGGTTGACTCAGATGCACTTTCATTCGAAATTTGTGCTCGTAACGCATTCCGTCGCGTAGCTCCGAAAGCAGGCTCGGTGATTATGGAACCAATTATGTCTGTGGAAGTTGTTACTCCGGAAGAAAATATGGGTGACGTAATCGGTGACTTGAATAAACGTCGTGGTCAAATTGCCGGAATGGAATCTAAGGGTAATGCTCGAATCGTTAAAGCAAAAGTGCCGCTGTCTGAAATGTTCGGATATGTAACGGTTCTCAGAACCCTCTCTTCAGGTCGTGCAACTTCATCAATGGAATTCGCACACTTCGAAGAAACTCCTGCTAACATCTCGAAAGAGATTATCGAAAAGAACAGCGCTAACAGAGCTGACGATATTGAGTAATTAAAAAGGTAAAAAAATATGAGCCAAAAAATCAGAATTAAACTGAAATCTTACGATCATAACTTGGTCGACAAGTCGGCTGAAAAGATCGTTAAGACGGTAAAAGGTACCGGAGCTGTTGTTAGCGGCCCGATTCCTCTGCCAACACAAAAGAAAATCTTTACCGTAAACCGTTCGACATTCGTTAACAAGAAAGCTCGTGAACAGTTCCAACTGTCAACTTTCAAACGCATCTTGGATATCTATTCGTCAACACCGAAAACAATTGACGCATTGATGAAGATCGAATTGCCTAACGGCGTAGAAGTAGAAATCAAAGTGTGATGACACATTGAGATGATAAAGTCAGGACTTCGAGTAAATTGAAAATCAATCAACTCGGGTCCTGATTTTTTTATAATAATTGATGAAAAATTTGGTGGAATAAAAAATATATTCTACCTTTGTACCCGTTTGTGAGGAATTGGAGTCGTTACCCAATGATTGCAAATGGTTGATTTTAAGTAAGATGGAATGAGGGTGAGGCGAAATTACGTGTCTGTTTCGTTCCTTTTATTTGACGAATTTAGGTGAAACAAGCAAATTTTTTAATAACTTA
>CAJGBR010000077.1 GCA_904501625.1 uncultured Rikenellaceae bacterium | reverse complement strand
TTCAGCGAAACAACAATATTGCCGGAATATGAAAACTATGAAGCCGTAGCTGGAGCAAGATTGTATATTCCGATGAACGCCGGCAGCCACTACAGTCTGAAGAGTAACGTTTCGTTCTCATATCTCAATCAACCGAGCAATACCACAATCAATCTCGCAATAAACGGTTCGTGGAGTAATCCGCTGGCAAGCATCGACAACAGAATATTGCGAAACAAAAATAGTAATGCAAATGTTATGTTGTCTATCAATAGCACACCAAGTACAAAATTGCGCATCAATATCGACAATACAACCTCGTTTGCTTGGCAACATAATGATGTTTTCAAGGATCGCTCGCACAACAATTTCTTCCAGACGAAAGTGAGATACGACTTCCTGAACAGAATGACAATGACTACGACCTACAAGAACGACTACCAAAAATCTCACACTACGGGAATGTTGATTCGTAGGAACTCAATGGACATTTCATTAGGAGCCAGAATCTTCAGAAAACGAAACGGAACATTGTCTGCAAATGTGTATAATCTGTTCAACGACAAGACCGGATACTCGCTGAACATAACCGACCAATACATAGCAGAACGATGGGAACAACTCTTTACCCGTTTCTATACAATATCATTCCAATACAAGTTTAACTCTATCGACCACAAAAAGAAGAGATAATTAACATTTTTGAATTATGAAAAATAATGTGTTAATAAGCCTATCCATTGTAGCTTTGTTGATGATAGGTAGTGTAAATACAGCTTCGGCTCAGCGTAACAAAAACAGAGAAAAAACTGAGTTTGTTCAAAAAGATGGAACTAAAGAAAATACAGTTTCTCAATCAGCCAAACAAAATGCCATTAATGACATTGAAAGTTTATATGCCGCAAATACAGCCAAATTTGATTCTATGAAGATGACAGGAAACCTTATTATGGGACCCTTAATTGAGCATCCCGTAATAAGAAAAGGAGATTCTACACGTGTCAAATTTTTGATAAATCCCCAGGTAGTTACAGCCCTTGAAGTAAAAGGCTATGGCAAAGCCACTCCCGAAGATATTAAAAGTGGCTGTTATACCATAACTATCAAAGCTGAAGAGTCAACTTTCTTTGTGTTTAAATTCAGTGATAGTAACGGCATTTCTGTTGGAGGTAATTATATCATCGTAACAGAACCTGAAAATGTTATAGAATATACGACCAGACTGAATGGATATATTGAAAATAATGATTACCAAGGTTTTATGAAATTCCGAAAAGAAGTTATAGGTGATGAATTTATGAAAAAAACTTTTGAACAAATGGAAATTTATCGAAAACAACAATAAATTTTATTCACATTATACTGAGCCTGTCTGACCTCTTGTTTGTTGGTCAGGCTCTTTTTTTCACTACGCGCAGCTCGACACAACGGTTGCGCGTAGTTTTTGGGGAGGGCGGGGAAATGGAGAGTGAGCGATTTAAAAATGAAAAAAGCGGCTGTATAACATACAACCGCTTGAAAACTAAAGTGGGCCCAGAGGGGCATGATCCCACGACCTTCGGATTATGAGTCCGCTGCTCTGACCAACTGAGCTATGGGCCCTAACACTTAACTTTTTCAGAGTGCAAAGATACTATTTCTCTGTTTAAAATCAAAATAATTACCATTTTTTCTTCCGAATAATTTCAAATATCTGTTTGTCGAGATTAAAACTATCTGACAATCTTCAACATCTGACGAAAGTCGCCCAGCACGTTCATATAATTTATAAAGGCTTCATAGGGAGTACCATAGGGATTTTCCGCCGCAGAATCAAGCGCCATCACCTCGAAATTATCCACCGACTGTAATATCCGCCACGCATTTGTCAAGTTGCTATTATTTGTTTTTTCAACTCTCTCTTTCAGGTTATAGAGCTGGGTAATGGCCTCTTGCTGAAGTTCATTTTGATTCAAGATATGTTCCGAGCTATCCACCTTTATGATTTCGGCAGCAATCGGTTTCGATGCAACAACTCGCGGAGTTGTCAAACTCACCCCCCGAATCCGAATCAACCTATCAAACAGCCGTTCATATTCAGAGACATTACCCTGAACAAACTCCTCGCCAGCAATCGTAGTACAGAACAGACTCTCTTTCGAATTTTCAATCCAACGGCCAATCACCCCATCACCCTCCCACAAGGTATAGGGCAGAAGTCGGGTTTGCGGATGCAGTTTATTGGTGTACAGTCGGCTGATTGGAGCCGCCCCTATCAACATCGCCTTAAACCCGAGCGCCGAGACCCAGCTACCGATAGTCGGCGTGTAGATTAAATCTGTATTGCGAAATGTATCCGACTCGACAGACAGCAGCTCTCGCAGCAATTTTCTGTGATTCTCAACCTGAGCTGCAAACTCATCTCTGTCGAACAATGAACTGAACGAATGAGGGTGAGTCTCGGCAATCCACTCAATCTGCCGATGACGAGTCAGCATCTTGAGTCGGTCAATCATCAATGGCGAATACTCGCACATCTGCTCGAGAGCTGTCCCCGAGATGGAAATTGAGACTGTAAATCGTTCGCCCCACTTGTTGCTCAACCGCTCGACCATATCAATCATAGGAATATAACTCGAGTGTACAGCCCGCTGCATTGCGCTGCGGTTTCGGTTATCATCAAGATAGAAGTGGTCGTTGCCCATCTGAAAAAAGCGATAACGCTTCAATCTCAACGGCTGATGAATTCTCAGACAAATGCAGATATCCTTCATAAGACTAACTATTGTATAAATTTCTATAAATTTTGACTATGCTGCGTGCAGCATCTTTCCAGCTCAGCGAATCGACCTCGCGGCGCCCATTCTCGACAACAACTCGCGCAGCAGGCCGATAGCGCAACAAACCATAAATAGCATCGGCTATGGCATCGGTATCCCAGAAATCGACCTTAATGGCGTGCTTCAGTATTTCGGCTAC
>CAJGBR010000076.1 GCA_904501625.1 uncultured Rikenellaceae bacterium | reverse complement strand
TGTCGCCGAACGCCCATGTGTTCTTGTTGATTACTTTCTTGCCAATCTCGTTGAGCTCGGCACTCTGGTAGAATGTGCGACCCAAAGGACCGAAGCATACGATGTCGTATGTCTTGCGCAACTCCTTGAGGTGCTGCAGGTTGTTTGCATAGGCAACAAGCTTGCCCTTCTCGTTTCCCATAGGAGGGTTAGAGTCGAGCTTGAAAAGTGTGCCTGCGAGCTTGTACTCCTGCATCAGGCGGTTGTTGCAAGTATATATGCGCTTGTGATATTTCTTTGGTATGAGGTTGAGGAGTCTCTCCATGAACTGTGGATGGGGGTACTCCTTATCGAGGAACAGGTAATCGAGACCCTCATCGAACAGACGGGTGATTATCTTGTCCTCTTCTATAAAAAAGGTCGGTTTTGTAGATACGGCCAGTTTCATATATTGATTGGTTGTTGTTTTCTATATTTTCTGCAAAATTAATACTTTTTATGATAATGAACATCAACGCGGGGACATTTATTACATAAAAGTGTTCAGAAACTCTGCTGCTGTTTTCAAAAGACATTCCTTGTAGGCAATGTTGTAGAAATGCCAACAGAGTCTGGTACTTTACAAACATAAGCAAAAAGAGTATCAATACAAAATTATAGGCCGGCAAAAAACAAAAAAAGAAAAATATATGTTCTCTTGGTATTCATTACCTTTAAAACATTGATGCTATGGCTAAAGAAAGTATTTTGATTCTGCGTAAGAGGATTGACCTGCCTGAACTCCTTTCGCAACTGAACGCGGCGCTCAGTGAAGAGTGGCTGGCGTTCTATCAGTATTGGATTGGTACACTTGTTGTAGAAGGAGCCATGCGCTCCGATGTGCAGAGAGAGTTCGAGCAGCATTCTATGGAAGAGTTCAAGCATGCGAGGATGCTGGCCGACAGAATCATCCAGCTCGAAGGTACCCCTGTACTTGACCCTGCGCAGTGGAGCACTCTTGCGCGTTGCAAGTATTCGGTCCCGCTGAATGCCGACGTGGTGAACCTGTTGAAACAGAATATTGCAGCGGAGAGATGTGCGGTTGTACGATACGAGGAGATTGCCTCGTTCTGCAATAATGTTGATTATACCACCTGTGACATTGCCAAGCGCATTATGGCCGAGGAGGAAGAGCATGAGCAGGACTTGCAGGACCTGTTGCGTGATGTGGAGTGGATAGTAAAGGCGATGGAAGCAAAATGCTGAAGAGGCTGACTAAAAAGGCTCTTTTGTTGTTACGCTTGCCCGAAAAATACTCATTTACGCTTAGTAAATTAATCCACTAAAGTGGCTTTTCCTCCTCGTAGCTCGGCATAGAATGCGGGCACTCTCTGCTCTCGCATTACAGCGTCGGTTGCGTTTTTTCGGGCTTCACAAGCCTAAAAATAGCTCTTTATATCCAACCTCTCTACAAAAGCGGGTGACCCATTTCATTTTGGGCACCCGCTTCAGCATTAAAATATACTTTTCAATTATTCTTCGTCAAGGTATCTTTTGGTGATTACTTATTTCCGAAGTCTGCGGGCGTCTCTCTACACTCGCGATTATCACAACGTAAACCTTAATATCGTCGATTTTAGCCGACATGACTTTTAGGAATATCTCTGCTAATTGTAGCATCGCAATTAGGTGTGGACCTTGACGATGCCCACGATTCGGCAGCCGATGTAACAGCAACCCTCGATGTACTTGGTGTATATACCTCAGGCCTAAGAAACAACGAGGGTGCAACTATGTCCACACAACAACGAGACAAAACAAGAAAACATTTCAAGATATAATGAGTGAAACCATACGCAAAACAAATTGTTGTGAGATAATAATTAGAATATTTGGCAAAATAGCTACAGGTAATAAAATAATTACCTATATTTGCGAAAACAATGATAGATACTATGCCTACGATTTTTATTTTATTTGGATTTAGATTCCTATTTTACGCCAATGACCATGAGCCTATTCATGTCCATGTAGTGAAAGGGAATATACACGCTAAATTTACAATTAATCCGGTGGCGTTGGTTGAAAATCACGGCTTAAAACCATCCGAGATTAAAATGGCAGAGTCTGTTATTGAGGAGAATGCCGAGATTATTGCCGAGCACTGGAATAAGTTTTTTAATAACAATAAATAGTAATTGCCTTATGATGACTATTGAAAAGATTTGGATAACCGACACTGCGGTATGGATCAGAACGGTCGATGGTCGCGAGGCTTGTGAAAAGTTCTCGGACTATCCACGATTAAAGTTTGCCACACGGGCTCAGCGTGAAAATTATTCGGCTGATGCTTTTGGTATTCACTGGGAAGAGATTGACGAGGATTTGAGTTTTGAGGGTTTCTTTCGTCAGAAGAGTAGCAATACGCTGTATGAGTTGTTTATGGCACATCCAGAGATAAATGTATCTGCTGTAGCGCGTCGTTTGGGTATGGCACAAAGTCTTCTTGCCCAATACATTAGCGGCACAAAACGCCCGTCAGATGAGCGTATGGAGTGCATTAAGGCCGAGATTCGACAGATAGGTGCTGAATTATCTGCAATCTAAACAATACTACAATATATCTATAAGTCCGTCAGATGAAAGTTTGACGGACTTTTTTGTGCTCATATTACGTTTATTTTGGGTGTTGGCGTGGAGCACTCTAAAAGATGAACACTTTTTTCAATACCATCGGCGATTGTTAGCCTTTTTAACACAAGTAGTTTCCTTCATATAATGAAATCCACACAAGGTCTCAAAAAATATTGTTTATATGATACAGATTATCCACCAAGATAATTTTATTCCTGCAAATAATCTGTATCATTCAAAATTCCTTATAAATCCAAATAGTCTTGAATCAGCCATCCGCATTTGTTCACCGTCACTTTATAATAACGACCTGTCATAAGGCGCATATCGGTAGTAAAGTAAGGTGCAAACGAATTAGATGGCAAACTCTCAACAAATCTTTTCAAACTCATAAATAAAGCATCTGTTTCCTTGTCAGGATTATCTGGCAACAAAAGTTCTAGCGTATA
>CAJGBR010000075.1 GCA_904501625.1 uncultured Rikenellaceae bacterium | reverse complement strand
TTTCAACACATTTTTATTTGCAGATATCGAACCTCCCAACTCCCATTTATCAGAGCCATTAAATGGCATTACGAGTGAGGCTCCGGAGTTTACCACATAGTTGTCATATTCTGGCAAAACTGTCGATTCTGCAAAATATCTTCTTCGATAGACAATATTATCTGTGTAATACTTTGCATTGACCGAAAGACTCACCATATTTTTTTTAATTCTGACGAATTTTGACAGTGCCAGATTGTACAACTTTATAGGTTCAAGGTTTGCATTACCAACTATCAGATAATATGGATTCCCCACATTCAATTTGTTTGACAATATTGAGGCTTGCGGCAGTTGAGTCCGTTTTGACAGATTTGCATTAATGTCCCAGAATTTGAAATTCATCGACATATCAATCGTATTAAAATTGGCATCAACATCATTGTCAAACTCTTCATTCTGTAGATTGCTTCGGATATAACTAACGTCGAATCTTATATTTCGAGCTAAGGTTGTACCGACTCCTATATTCATCTGTTTTTGCCTATTGTTTTGGTCTGTTGAATAAAGTTCGTTGATTTCGCCTGTAACTCGGTCATAAGCAATTTGTGTCTTGTCTGCAGATTGATAAGATATACCTGCAGTGAAATCAAATACCATATTACTGAGTTTTTTGAAATTATGGCTATATTTCAAATTGCTATTTGCATTCAGCGTTGGATTTTTACTATCAATATCCACTAACGTTACGGTATTCAAGTCAGAGTTGTTTACATCATTCACATCACGATCTGAATTTTGTGACATATTGGTATAATTAATACTACCACCAACTGACAATAGATGCTGATTATTGAATTTGTGTGTGAATTTGAAATTAACTGGAATGTTATAATTGGACATATCTGACTTCGACTGACTGTTAGATGATGATATCACGACATTATCTCGAATCATCTCTGCCAATTGGTCGCGTGTAGACTCTGATTCAGAATACCATAAACTACTCGAAAAATTTAATGTAGTCTTAGGATTACTCATCAAATCCATAGTAAATCCCCCATTGAGAGAATTAGCATTTTGGATATCCGACATCACATTACGTTCTGCCTGAGAATCGTAATTTTCGTGTTTATAGTAGGATAATTCACGATGGAGAAATCTTTCTGATTTTGAATCACTCCATATAAAATTGACATTGTATTTGTTGCGATTCTTTCGTTCAGTTCCACACGAAAGTTTGGCGTATTTACTATCTGTAGGATTCGGACCAACAACAAGCAAAGTATTTGCTGGAGAATAGAATGCAGATCCTTGATTTATATTGGAAATGGCAGACTCTAAAATTAACTGACGAGATTCGCTGTATAGTCCGATGCCACCACCAAACGCATACCTGTCATTAAGCTCTCGCTGTTGGCTATTTTCCCTATTGACACCGCTTTCTGCGATAAAGCTACCTGCTGTGTAGTGGTCGAAATCCTCGATAGTAAAGATGTTCATTTTTTTACGCTTGCGAACCTCACCAAGCGTGGTACGCTTTTCTCTCTCGTCCTCTTCTTCATAGACGTCAATGTAGGCCGCATCTTTTGCACTCAACAGATAATACGGAGCGATATTGTCATCTCCGAAAATCTTTTTGCTGTTAACTGTTACAGTCGTAATCGTTTCGCCTTTATATGCAACGCTACCATTTTTATTGATAGTGAGTTCTGGCACCTGGCGCAGTATGTCAATTAACGCATCACCCTTCATCGTTTTGACTGCAGAAGCGACAATGCGCAACGTATCCCCAACGATGTAACTCAGCCGTTGACGAGCCTTAACCGTAGCCTCATCAATATTCATTGGGTCTGGAGAGAGAGGGATTTTTCCAAAATTCCTCATAGGTGCAGTTTTGTCGAGATATATGGTTTTTAGTTTATAGCCCAACATCGAGATTTCAATTCGGCTCTGGCTGCTGCTGGTCATCTCGAAATCAAACCGCCCCAGTGTGTCGCAAACAATCCATTGCGACATCACCCCCGATGGCAATTTTGTAACAAGGTGAATCACAGCTCGCGGCAGCGGAGTATAATCAGCCGAATCGACAATCTGTCCTATGTATTTAAACTTTGCTATATCAGATAAATACCTCGGTTCCTGAGATATAACCTGAGCTTGAACTGACGCACATATACAGAACAGACAGATTGAAAATAATGTTCTGAAACGCATCATATTTGCTTATTTTTCGATTTAGCAATGAGAGTCAAGCAGCCTGCAAAATATACAGCAACTCCCAATAATAAAACAACGCTGTCGATAGGTCTTCCGGTACCAATCAAAACAAGTGAAATAACAAATGTTACAAGCATTGTGCAAAACGCACTTTTGTAGTGAGGCAACATATCAACCTTATAATTAGGGTCGACGAGTTTTTTATTATTGACATATACCCGATACATTGCATAAGCGACAACAGGTAATAGGCAAATAGCGAATACCACACCATTCGACAAAGAGTATCCTGTGAATGACAGAGCTGCCGCTGCAATAAACACAATAACGGTTAACCAACCAAAGAATCGGAATAGGTTAAAAGAAAGTTTCAAGTTTTTATCGGTTTTCATAATCATCAATTTTTAGGTAAAACATTTGTTCAAATAGGGAGGTGACTACACTCCAAAGTCACCTCACATACTTTGTGCTATGCAAAATTTAATGCAAACAAGCCATCTCTAACATTACGATTTAAGACTCTCTCCTTCTTTATAGACAAGGAAGTAACTAGTAAGCCTAAGTTATTAATTGGCTGTATCTTAGTACTTGATAATTGGTCTATTGCTAAATTGACCATTACGTCAATCGTTATCGCCACAAACAAACCTAAAACGGGATTTGTGAAAGCGAGCAAATTAAAGACAAAATGAGTCACAAGAGTAGACAGTGCAGCAGTAAAAATATGCCGAGTAAGAGTAACTGTAAAGTTCGTTCCGTCTGGGGAAATCTGAGTAGTCAAAAAGGAGTCTGCCGTATAACCAAAATTTGACGGTGGCGTAAATCCATATTGGCAAATGACGTCGTGAATAGTGACTCCATAAACACTAAACGTTTG
>CAJGBR010000074.1 GCA_904501625.1 uncultured Rikenellaceae bacterium | reverse complement strand
CTGGCGATGATAATCTACAAATGTAGTTTTATAGATAGTTGCATAGTTGGTGTGTATCAACAAAAAGTGCAACAGCCACAATGTGCCAATATCTTCCAAATAAGGATCCTTGCCGTTTTCGTCATCAAACAAGTAGTCAGATGTAGCCACAAGGCCGGTGTCTTTCAATAAGCCAATAGCCTTCAACCAGAATTTGATTGACGCTACCATATTTTTACCGACGCCAAGATGCACAACTGCATCATCGTCATTAAAATTGTTTTCACCTCTGACAAAATCATAGCCGCGTTTAAGCCAATGCGACTTACACGCAAACGATTCGTGTCCAGAGAATATAGGTCTTGCCATAATTTAGTTTAGGTCTTTTTCGTTTATCAATTCCTTAATGTCAACATCTAATAACTTTGCGATACTCACAAGTATATCAAGTTGCGGTTGAGTGGTATTTGAACACCATTTAGAGACTGTTGAAGGGTCTTTGCCTAACTGCTCTGCTAGCCATTTTCCTGTCTTCTTGCGCTCTACTAGCACCACTTTGAGTCTATTAACAGCCTTTGTCATTAGTTGAATAAATTTGTTTATTCGCAAATATAATGAATAATTTTCAAATTACACCTTATATTAAGGAAAAACCGTTCATGGTTGACAACTTTCCATTGCTGTTAGGATGTAACAGGGAGTCTTACCTGTTGAGTAGGTGAAATGCAGAGTTGAGAGTTGGCTCATGTCGTCGAATGGGGCGAAGACAAGTTCATCTGCGAGATTAGCGGTTGCCCAGTTGCGGATTTGGGAGTTGCAATATGAGTGGCGGGAGTAGTTGCGGAACGACACGAAAAGCAGTCGATTTTCGTCGTGGGCGGCTTGTAGATGTGCGGGGATTTTACGGTATAATGAGCGGCCGAGGGTTACCACGACAGAGCAACCGTTAGTAAGTAAAACATCCAATACAGCGCGTTCGATTGGCGAGTGAAATCCGCTGACGACAATCTTGTCGGTTTGGGCAATTTCTTGCGCCCAGCGAGTAGCGAGTTCGAGCGCCTCGGGTGGTGCATTACGAGAAGCAAAGAATGCCACCAAAGATCTATCCAACAAGTCCTTATTTCCGGATAAGTCCATAAAAAAAGCGCAGGCTACTGCATCAACTTATCCCGCTCCTAGGTCTTGGCTACCCGTAAAACGAATAAGCAATACAGATAGCCCACGCCGGATGATATATCGCACACACCGAGCCAATCGGTGGTAAGGATATACACCAAACGCGGACATCTGATTGCGCATCTTCGTTTTACAATAAACCGCCAAGTTCAGGAACGGAAGATTACGACAATAAAATGTCAACTAATATGTATGGCATCGCGACCGAAGTCGTTAGCCGTAACAAAGATAAGTAAAATTTCTGAAAGTCCTGATAGTTGGGTAATAACTATTTTGCGAGAGCCTCAACGCCATATCAAATTTTCGACTAATTTTGCAGTTACAATTTGCCGGAATTCGGATGCACATATACAGAGAGTAACTGTGTGGACGCGAGAAAAGAGAAAAAGTTTGGCTTTTTCTCTTTTTTGTCCAAAAATCTCAATGCAAATTGAATTATTTTCAATATCTTTGTGTGAAAACAATTTTTTCGACCAATGAAAAAAGATATAAATAGACTAAAATTAGTGCTGGTTGAGAAGAAAAAAACTGGCAAATGGTTAGCTGAGCAAATTGGTAAAGATCCTTCAACCATTTCCAAATGGTGCTCGAATACCACACAGCCATCTTTGGATACATTGGTAGATATTGCCAATGTGCTCAATATTAATGTCACCGAACTAATTATTGCTAACCGCCAAGAATAACGTTCTAATTTATCCATGATGAACGAGCAAGACCCAACATACAACCCAGACTATACGGATTTGATTCAGAAGTTTGTAGAGTCCTACAAGGTGGATCAACAACCAATTAGAGTTAATTTCAGAGAGCTTGTTCCGCAAATTACAAAAACGGAACGATATTCTCATCTCATACATTCATATCCAGCCAAACTTCTCTGTCATATCCCATATTTATTTCTGCAAACAGACTATTTTTGTCCCAAGGGAGGGCTAGTTCTTGACCCATTTTGTGGAACAGGTACTGTATTATTAGAAGCGCTATTGGCAGGAAAGAATGCATATGGTGCCGATGCTAATCCATTAGCTAGATTAATAACTAAAGCAAAAACAACATATATAAGTCAAAGAAGCCTGCATGCTACATTGCGCACCATTGTAAACGAGGCGAAATTGGCAACTAATGTCCCCATACCAGAGGTTAATAATATTGAATTATGGTTTAATAAAAGAGTTAGTCAAGAGCTGGCAAACATTATATTTCAGATTAATAAAATAGGATCAAAATCCCAACGTGCTTTTTTCAAAATATGCTTTTCTAATTTGATTAAAAAAGTAAGCTTTGCAGATCCAAGAATTTCCGTCCCTGTCAGGTTGAATCCTCATAGATTTGAAAATAATCCACTAGAGTTTGAAAAGGTGACAAATAAACTTCAAAGTTTAAATGAAGTCGATGTTTTTGCAAAATTTGAGCAGATATGCAATGACAATATTGATCGTATCGGTTTATTAAAGGGGGTAAATAATACAGCATGTGTTATCGCTAAAGATGCTCGCAAGTTAACTCAAAAGACAAATAGCTCAAAGTTATTGGAATCAAATAGTGTTGATTTAATCCTAACGTCACCTCCATATGCTGGAGCTCAGAAATATATTAGGTCATCAAGCTTGAATCTTGCTTGGTTAGGTCTTGCTTCTAAAGATGAACAGAAGAAGTTGGATGCTCAAAATATTGGGCGAGAAACCTATAAAAAATGTGAAATAACCAGACCTAATACAGGTATATTGGAAGCTGATATTGTTCTGAACAAGTTGTATGATGCTGGTAATACGGAGCGTGCTCACATAGTTGCCAATTATATTAATCAAATGAAATTGGCGATCGCTGAGTCATATAGAGTATTAAAGGAAGGCGGACACTACATCATGATAATAGGTAATAACACAGTATGTGGACAAGAATTTAACACCCAGCATTATTTGACTCAATATATGGAAAGTATAGGATTCAACATTGTTTTTAAACTCATTGACGATATTAAATCATATGGATTGATGACAAAACGCAATAAAACAGCTAGCACTATTTCTTGCGAATGGGTT
>CAJGBR010000073.1 GCA_904501625.1 uncultured Rikenellaceae bacterium | reverse complement strand
GCAGAAGAGATAGATGACTATAAAGAGGCTTTCAAAGAGGTTTTAGCGGAATATCAACCCGATTATATTATTATTTGGAGTAAGTTTCTTTTTACTCGAGATTGGTTACCTGACGGAGCTCCTGAATCTCCCGATTACACCCTAAAAGCCGAGTATAATGGGGTAATTTATGATACTCCTGTCCGCACTTTCAAATTGGACGCCGTGGATCCGATCCCTGCTATTATCATCCAGCACCCCTGCTGCCGATGGGGAAAAGATCAAGCTAAATGGCACACATTGTTAAAGGCATTTTTTGAGACTAAATGACCACCTACATTGCGGACATAGCGCACTACAACGAGGTGCTGGCACGAGTGGCGAGTGTAAGACATTCGCTGGTGATTGGTACGGCCGATATTAAGGATCTCTATGTGAAGGTTGGGGCGGGTCGTGAGCCGTTCCTTGCGGTATTGGATCAGCTTGTTAGGCGTGGTGTGGAGGTGCGATTGTTGCACGCCAAGGAGCCTGGGCCAAACTTTCGTGAGGATTTCGACAAATACCCAGCACTCATACAGAAGTTGCAACGCAAGCTCTGTCCGAGAGTCCATTTCAAGATGATGATTTTCGATTGCGAGGTGGCATACATTGGCTCGGCAAACCTTACGGGTGCGGGTATTGGAATGAAGTCTGATGGTAAGCGAAACTTTGAGGCAGGTATTCTGACCGATGACCTTATATTGGTTGATGCCGCAGCCGATCATTTCAACGCGGTCTGGTCGGGCAAACACTGCAAGACCTGCTAACGCAAAGCCTATTGCGGCGATAGAATAAAATAACTCAAACCTGGTAAGAACTATTTTAGATATGAAAAAAGCATCTATTATGGGAGCTATTACGGGTGCAGTTGCCGCGGCTTACTACAACGAGATACCTAACTATTTGTATGATTTTACAATGAGTAAAGTCCCGATTGATTTACGCCGTGTAATAGAACAATTTGATAGAAAAATTACGGAAGCAATAGAATAATAAGATTAGAAATTTTTGTAGTTTCCCCTCTCTGTCCTGATGTGGCAGAGAGGAGTTTTACTTTTGTCGCAGAATCAAAATCAATGATTTATGACAAAATATGAACTCCGCAAGGCTCTCCATTTTTTTATAGACAGATTCCAAAATATTAGCAAGTGGATTTGTAGTTATAAGATGTTTTTTATTCACCAAATTCGTCGGCAAACGGTTTGTAGTTGCCTTCGCGATTGTGTCTGCGGAATGAATTATGATCCTCAAGAATGGCAAATGAAATGAGACGGAATTTATTTTTAAACTCCGATTCGTCAAGAATTTCGTGGAATAATTTGGCAATGTGTTTTGGCGGATTGCGGAATGAACTACAACCGAAAGCCTCCATTACCAACGAGTCGTGATGGTGTTTGATACCGATGCGAAGTATTGTCCGAATCTTATTTTTAATTTCCTCAACAAACGTCGGGAAAATCATACAATCCGGAGTAAATGGGGGACGATACATCGCAGCTACCGATATGAATGACATTTTTTGAGGATTATCCATCAGACGATATCCTTCTTTTTCACCATCTCTGAAGATGGTTACATTTGGGGTGTATATTCCGCCGAAATTCTGATCCAACGGATATTGGTTCTGAGACTTTTTAAGACCATAAATTTCAGCAAAATCGGCATACTGATACAGCGACAAGCAGAGATTCGTGCGACGAAAAATTGTCTCCTCCAAAGCAGCAGCTCCACTATTTGAACCTCCTCCTGGTGTATAACGACTCGCAACATTAAGCACTGCGGGATTATACCCCTCAGCCTTTAAACGCATTCCCTCAATAAGACAATCCTCTTTTACGACAGAAACTTGAGTTGTCTGATTCTCTGTCGGTATCTCTGCCACACTGAACACATCTTTATAGAACTGAGTCTGAGTCACCATTTCGTGTTGATTGTCCAACTCAATGCATTTCCCTGAATCGGTAATATAATAGCCGTTTTTCACGATTGATACTGTATGGCGAAAAACCTTCAAACGTAGTTCTTTTACAGCATAATTATAGCAGTGAAAACCTGATTCAATCTGTTCAATCAGAGGTATATATGTGTCTAAAAAATCTTGATTGGCACTCCAAGTAGGATTAAAATTATTGTCCATTATATTCTGGTTTTTATAATTCAATGGCCCGCAAACGTAACAATTATTTTCTAATAAAACAAAAAGCCAGACCGCAATAGATCAGGCTTTTTGTGCGTTTTATGCCGTTATCGATTAGTTCTTGCAACCTTTATGAATATTCCTAGAATTACAAGTGTAATTATGCAGGCAATGATGTTACCCAATGTGAACGATGTGGCAAGCATCTCTGCTCCGATAAAGAAATAGGATGAACATACATAGGTCATAACGAGTGCAGGAATCAACGATATATATATGTTTTTGCCATTTTTAAGCAGATAAACCGTTATTGCCCAAAGAGTGATAACTGACAGAGTTTGGTTTGTCCAGGCAAAATAACGCCAGATGACTGCAAAATTAAGTTGTGTGATAATGAATCCGCCGATGAATAGAGGAATGCATATAATCAGACGTTTTAAGATGCTTTTTTGTTCGATTTTCAGAAAGTCTGCAACGATGAGTCTTGCACTGCGAAATGCTGTATCACCTGAAGAAATCGGTGCAGCAACAACTCCGAGCAACGCCAAAGTTGCACCTATACGTCCTAATGTTGTATTGGCAATTAAATCTACAACCCAACCTGCATTGTTGTTATGTTCTGCGAGATTTTGTTGCAGTGCCTCGACACCTCCGAAAAATGCCATTGCAATAGCAGCCCAAATAAGTGCAATCAGACTCTCGGCTATCATTGCTCCGAAAAAGACAGGACGTCCCTGTTTTTCGTTGGTGATGCATCGAGCCATCAGCGGTGATTGTGTTGCGTGGAATCCGGAAATGGCTCCACAAGCAATTGTGATGAATAGTGTCGGGATTATCGGGAATTTTTCAGCATCAATTTTCATATTGGTAAATGAGGTAAATTCTGGAATTATATAATCGCCAGTAAGCAAAATACATAGAATTCCTAGAGCCATAAACAGCAAGGTTGCTCCGAATATAGGGTAGATGCGACCGATAATCTTGTCAATAGGCAGAAGTGTTGCAATCAGATAGTAGATGAATATTATACACATCCAGAATGAAGGGATGGT
>CAJGBR010000072.1 GCA_904501625.1 uncultured Rikenellaceae bacterium | reverse complement strand
TGCCGATAGAATCACTCCGATTCTAGGCAATGTGCAAGCTATTGCGGGCAAGAGTTATGATTTTATTTTGGCTAATATTAATCGCAATATTTTGCTTAGTGATATTGATGCCTATCTGAAAACGTTGGCTCCACAAGGCGAACTATTTATGAGTGGTTTTCTTGATTCGGATATTGAGGCTATTTGCAAAGCGGCAACTGAACGGGGACTGATATTGCATCACCAGCGTCACACTGACGGGTGGGCAGCCCTATCGTTCATCAAGCAGTAGAAAGAAAGAGCCTGTCTAGGAAAGTAGACAGGCTCTTTCTTTGTATAGAACTTGGTATTACATTTCAACTTCAACGTTCCAATTGTGATTGTCGGGCAGTTCACCGTATTGGATACCACGCAACATATTGTACAATTCGATTGAGTATTTACCTGCATTTCCATCTTTGCTATAAACGATAGTTTCGTTTGTAGTAGGATCGAAAATTGAACCGATTGGAGAAATAACTGCTGCAGTACCACAAGCACCTGCTTCTTCAAATGTAGGAAGTTCAGTGTAGTCAATAGGACGTTCTTCAACTTTCAAACCGAGGTCTTCTGCCAATGTACGCAAACTCTTATTAGTGATTGAAGGAAGAATTGAGTGTGATTTCGGAGTTACATAAGTGCCGTTCTTGATACCGAAGAAGTTTGCTGCACCACATTCGTCGATGTAACGTTTTTCTTTTGAGTCGAGGTACAACGGAGTTGCATAACCCAATTCGTGTGTGATAACTGAAGAGATCATACTTGCACCATAGTTACCACCGGCCTTAACGTGACCTGTTCCAAGTGGAGCTGCACGGTCGTGGTCGCGGTCGATCATACATTTGATAGGTTTGAAGCCTTCTTTGAAGTATGGGCCTACTGGAGTAACGAATACGATGAACAAGTATTCTGTTGCCGGTTTAACACCAACTTGTGCTCCTGTACCAATCAGCAATGGACGGAGGTACAAAGATGCTCCGGTACCATATGGTGGAATGAAATCTGCGTTCAATTTGACAGCCAATTTACAAGCTTCAACGAACATTTCTACTGAAGGTTCTGCCATTTTGAGGTATTGTGCTGAAGAGATCAGACGACGTGCATTTTCTTCCGGACGGAACAGACGTACTTTGCCGTCTTTACCGCGGAATGCTTTCATACCTTCAAATGCTTCTTGTCCGTAGTGCAGACAAGATGCTGCCATATGAATAGGAATATTTTCATCGCTTGAAACTTCCAATTCGCCCCATTTGCCGTCGCGATAGTAGCAACGTACGTTGTAATTGGTCTTTACATAACCAAAACCAAGGTTTCCCCATTCAATGTTTTCCATAATTTTGTATTTTATAAAATGTTAGTATTTAGTCTTTTTTATCCTACAACAGAGCCTGTCTTGACTTGATTCTCGGGTGAAAGCAATACGAGTTTGCCGCTTGCATCCTGAGCCATAAGAATCATTCCCTGAGATTGAATTCCTTTAAGTTCGCGTGGCTTCAGGTTTACGAGTACCAGCACTTGACGTCCGATGAGTTCTTCGGGTTGGTAGAATTCGGCAATGCCAGATACGATTGTACGTTTATCTATGCCTGTGTCTATTGTCAGTTTGAGCAGTTTCTTTGTTTTGGCAACCTTTTCGGCTTCGAGAATTGTTGCTACGCGAATGTCTTGTTTTTGGAAATCCTCAAATGTAATTAATTCTTTCTGTGGTTCGGAGGAAACTTCTGCCGCAGCATTTGCAGCTTTTCTATCCGCGAGTTTTTGAAGTTGTTGTTCGATTACTGCATCTTCAATTTTTTCAAAAAGAAGTTCTGGTTTTGCAGTTTGATGACCTACTGCCAACAAATCTGCACGTCCGAGTTGATCCCAGCCGAGTTTGTCAACTACCAGCATATTGGTGAGTTTTGCTGCTGTGAATGGCATAAACGGCTCAATTGCGATAGATAGATTGGCTGCGATTTGTAACGAGACGTTAAGTATTGTTGCCACGCGATCGAGGTCTGTCTTCGCAACTTTCCACGGTTCTGTATCAGCAAGGTATTTATTACCCAGGCGAGCAACTGCCATTGCATCTTTGAGTGCTTCGCGGAAGTGGTAGTTTTCGATATTATACTCGAGTGATTCACGAATCTTCGGCAGTTCTTCGAGTGTCTGGCGGTCATATTCACTGAGCTCTCCGAGTGCTGGTACCTGGCCGTTGAAATATTTGTGTGTCAGAACCATTGCACGATTGATGAAATTGCCCAGAATTGCTACAAGTTCGTTATTGTTTCTTGCTTGGAAATCTTTCCAAGTAAAGTCATTGTCTTTAGTTTCAGGTGCATTGGCACACAGAACATATCTCAATACGTCTTCTTTGTCAGGAAAATCTTCAAGGTATTCGTGTAGCCATACCGCCCAATTTCTTGATGTTGAGATTTTATCCCCCTCAAGATTGAGAAATTCGTTGGCTGGTACATTTTCAGGTAAGATATAGTCTCCGTGAGCTTTCAGCATAGCAGGGAACACGATACAGTGGAATACGATATTATCTTTGCCGATAAAGTGTACCATTTTGGTGTCTTCTGATTTCCAGTAGGTCTCCCAATTATCTGTAAGTTCCTTTGTGTTTGAGATATATCCAATCGGAGCATCAAACCATACATACAAAACTTTGCCTTCGGCACCTTCAACCGGAACTGGAATACCCCAATCCAAGTCACGGCTTACGGCTCTTGGTTGCAATCCGAGATCTAGCCAACTCTTACATTGACCATATACGTTTGGTTTCCATTCTTTATGGTTTTCGAGGATCCATTCTCTGAGCCATTTTTCATCGCGGTCGAGTGGCAGATACCAGTGTTTGGTCTCTTTCATTACAGGAGTTGCACCTGTAATTGTTGATTTGGGATTAATCAATTCTGTCGGGCTGAGTGTCGTTCCACACTTTTCGCATTGGTCGCCATAGGCTTTGTCGTTCTGACAATGCGGACAGGTTCCCATAATATATCTGTCGGCCAAGAATTGATTGGCTTCGGGATCGTAATATTGTTCTGATGTCTGCTCGATAAAACAGCCTTTGTCGTAGAGTGTGCGGAAAAATTCTGCAGCTGTTTTATGGTGCATTTGTGAAGATGTACGCGAGTAGATATCAAATGACATTCCGAGTTTGTAGAAAGAATCTTTAATGATATTATGATATTGATCTACAATTTGTT
>CAJGBR010000071.1 GCA_904501625.1 uncultured Rikenellaceae bacterium | reverse complement strand
TGCTGAAACAGGAGCAAAGGTGTTGGTTTATCGCTTCCCAAATCTCTTTGGAAAATGGTGTCGTCCGAATTACAATTCTGCGGTGGCTACGTTTTGTAATAATGTTGCAAACGATCTGCCAATTAGAGTTGATGATCGCAATACTCTGTTGGAATTGCTCTACATCGATGACCTTGTCGAAGAGATGATTTTGGCACTCAAGGGTCAGGAACACAGATGTGAGTTTGACGGAATAGACACAGTGCTGACTCCAAGTGGACGTTATTGTGCAGTCCCGATTACACATAAGGTTACTCTCGGCGAAACTGTTGATCTGTTAGAGCAGTTTAAACAGCAACCTCAAACATTGGTCATCCCTAATATTCCTGAAGGATCGTTTGCTAAAAAACTATACTCAACATATCAGTCATATTTGCCAGCAGATAAAGCTATCTACGACCTGAAAATGAACGTAGATCAACGAGGTAGTTTTACCGAATTGTTGCACTCAAATGGCTGTGGACAGGTGAGTATAAATATCTCTAAACCTGGAATTACTAAAGGTGAACATTGGCACAATTCAAAGTGGGAATTATTTATGGTGGTTAGTGGTCACGGTTTGATACAGCAACGTAAGATTGATTCTGATGAGGTCGTTGAATTCGAAGTCTCAGGTGAAAAACATCAGGCAATCAGTATGTTGCCAGGATATACTCATAATATCATAAACCTCTCACAAACAGATGATCTTGTGACAGTTATGTGGTGTAATGAGTGTTTTGACCCGAATCAACCTGATACTTATTTTGAAAAAGTAGTAAAATAAAATCTATATAATGGCATTAAAATTAGATTATTCGGACGTTAGTTTCCGAAACGATGGCAGACTGAAGGTGTTGATAATAGTCGGAACTCGTCCGGAGATTATCCGTTTGTCTGCAGTAATTAATAAGTGTCGAGACTATTTCGATTGTATCTTGGCTCATACGGGTCAAAATTACGATTACAATTTAAACGGAATATTCTTTAAAGATTTGAAACTGAAAGATCCCGATGTCTATATGGACGCAGTCGGCGACGATTTAGGTGCAACAATTGGAAATATTATAAATGCATCATATAAGTTGATGTCTTCGATAAAACCTGATGCCGTATTGGTGCTTGGAGATACCAACTCGTGTTTGAGTGTGATTGGTGCAAAGCGACTTCAGATTCCGATATTCCATATGGAGGCGGGTAACCGTTGTTTTGATGAGTGTCTTCCTGAAGAGACCAATAGACGTATGGTGGATATAATTTCAGATGTAAATCTGTGTTATTCTGAACACGCACGCCGTTATTTGAATGCCTCAAATGTTGCTGCACAGAGAACATATGTAGTTGGTTCGCCGATGGCTGAAGTGTTGCGTACTCATCAAGCCGAAATCGAAGCAAGTGATATTCATAAACGTTTGGGATTAGAGAAAGGCCGTTATATATTGTTGTCTGCCCATCGAGAAGAAAATCTTGATACTGAGAAGAATTTCGTTTCGTTGTTTAATGCAATCAATGCAATGGCTCGCAAATATGATATGCCTGTGTTGTATTCGTGCCACCCACGTAGCAAAAATAGATTGGCTAAGAGTGGTTTCGTACTCGATTCGCGTGTGATTTGTCACGAACCACTCGGATTTATAGATTACAACTGTTTGCAAATCAATGCATTTGTAGTTGTGTCGGATAGCGGAACACTGCCCGAAGAGAGTTCATATTTCACAATGAACGGACACCCGTTCCCCGCAGTCTGCATCAGAACTTCGACCGAACGTCCGGAAGCACTAGATAAGGGTAATTTTGTCTTGGCTGGAATACGTGAAGAGCCTCTGTTACAGGCTGTTGAATTGGCAGTTAAGATGAATGCAAGCAATGATTTCGGATTGCCTGTACCCAATTACGTCGATGAAAATGTATCGACAAAGGTGGTTAAATTGATTCAAAGTTACACGGGTATTGTGAACCGAATGGTCTGGAGAAAATTCTAATTGACAGAAAACAAATAATAAACAGAGGTCGGGAAATACTCAACCTCTGTTTTTATTTTTATGTTAACTGATAAGTACCCAGTCTGATGATAAGGTTCCTTTTGCCATATAGATTTTACCTCCACTCTGGTCGAAGAATTTTTGTCCGATGAAGTTTGGTCTGGAGGTAGGTGCACCTGATCCGATAATGTTCTCATTGTAGTATGGGTAAGTGTATTCGAGGGTGGGGGCTGTACTTGTAGTCAGATCTAAGTTGTTGTTTGAATTGTCAACCCAGACCGCAGAGCCGATGCCACTTGGAATATATTCGGCAACAAGACTCTCTCGCAGAGAACCTGTTTGTGGAATGGTGTAGTCACTTGGACGTCCTCCATTATACAGAGTTTTGATTTCGCTTGATGTCAGCGAGTTGTTGAATACTCGGAATCCCATAACTGTTACGGCACTGCCTGATACGTAGAAAGTATTTGGTGTGTAAACAAATCCTGTATAGTTGTATGTCGAATAGTTGGTGTTGATGTAGAATTGTACCGTAGAGTTCTCGTTGTTGTGAATGATGACTATGTGGTATAGGGTATTTGGTGAAATTGACGAGATTCTGTAACCAGTGTACATCAGGTTGTTCTCACCATAGAGATATAATGCACACGACCAGCCGCTACTGCTGTTTGTTCCGAATTGGTATAGTCTGACCGGAGAATCAAATGATACGGAAGCCCCTGTTTTGAAGATGATTTCGGTAGTTCGTACTCCGGAGAACATAAGAGCAGAATTTTTTGAACTGAAAGATGTGCCTGTGAAACCGCATTGTTTGCCGATGAAAGATGATTCTATGGCAGATAGTCTTGCTCCGTAGTTTGCCACCTCGGTACAATCCGCAGCAAATTTTTCTTGGCTATAGTTGTAACCGTTACTTACGGCGTGTTCATAGGCTGAATCACCCCTTGAACATAATGGTGCCCAGCAGGAAACGTCTGTCGGCGAGTTGCCGATATTATTGTCCTTCAATGAGATATATCCGTTGCCTTCGAATCTGACCACGTCAAGATTTTCGTACACTGCTGTCGGCGAGTAGTCGCCTTTGGGAGTTATGCAAACTTTGCCTAATTTTGTAGTTGTCATATATGTGAATTTTATGTAATTGATGAAAAACTGAACAAATATCTGTTGAGATACACATTAAAAGATTCTAAATAAATGGCATGAGAAATAGAGGTATCTGGGAATAAATATTGTACCGAATGATAAAAATGTCTGATAATAATTGATAATGTTTGAAGTTATGGGTGAATTTTATTTGAGTGTTAAGGAGATTGCTACG
>CAJGBR010000070.1 GCA_904501625.1 uncultured Rikenellaceae bacterium | reverse complement strand
GTGCCAATAAAAAAAATAATCTGCCAAACCTGACATTTTATCGATAAAACCACAAATAAATCCCTCAATTTAAATAAAAGTAACAAATACAAATTTAACAGTCAAACTCGCAAATTCACCGAAATAATTACACATTTAACAGATTATTTTTTTAATAAAAAATAGTAGAAATTTATTTTGTGCGTTAATTTAGCGGAAGACCTATGAAGAAACTTTTTTTATTTTTGTTGCTGGTGGGGTTTGTGGCTTGTTCAGACAAGATTTCTGATTTCGGATCACAGTGGGTCTCTGTATCAACTCGCAATGTCATTATCGACACTTGTACAGTAGACATTTCAACCGGAATGCTCGACTCTATCCCGACCTCAAACGGACACTCCATATTCGTTGGCAATTTCGAAGACGAGTATTTTGGGAAAACGACAGCCATCGGGTATTTCATCTTTAGACCATCAACTGACAATTTTTACTGGTCATTTGACGAGAACAACAAAGAACGCATCTTCTTTGACTCGTTGACATTGATTATGAGACACTATCCCGATTTCTGTGGAGATACGACTCAAGTGATGAAATTCCACGTATGCCAGCTCAAAAAACGTATCGAACTTAACGACGAGGGAAAACTTTATGCACATAACTCGTTTGAGTATGGCGAGCCTTTGGCAACCTATACCTTCTTGCCCAAACCCAAACGAGACGGACTTATCGAGTTCAGAATGCCAGACTCATTGGGTAAAGAGATTTTGCATCTATTGAAAGTCAATTCGGATACAATATCATCATTGGGTCTATTCGAACGTTTCCAGAGAGGATTTGCACTTGTTCCGGATAAATCCATTAAACAAATCCATTCATTTGAGAATTCAGACTCAACGTTTGCTCTGAAACTTTACTACCACACCTCAGGTGCAATTCTGAAAAACGAACGCACTATGCACTTCCTAAATAATCGTGAGGTGCAGTCAAACCACTTCAAACACGACAGAAGTGGCACTCCAGTAGAAAACGTTACAAGCAAAAACGACTTGGAAATTCCGTCAACCGAAACAGATAGTTGTTCATATATTCAAGGCACAAGCGGGATATATACCCGAATCTCATTCCCCTATCTCAACGAGATTCAGAAGATAGGCACTCACGGTGTTGTAAGTTCAGCAAAATTGTATGTCTACCCGAAAGAAAAATCATTCGGAGAGAGCAAATACGCTGAATTATCTGGTAATATATCACTGTATATCTCAGATGAATCCAATGTTAACATTTCGGAAATTACCGATAAAAGCGAAGAGATTGATGGTAACCTAATTTTCGATAAAGAAATTAAAAAGGCTACCCGCTATGAATACGATGTCACCAATTTTGTTAAAAGTCAGGTTGGTGCAATGGGTACAAACAAAATGTCTCTTCAAATGATTATGAGTAAATATGGTGGTTCTACTGAAAACGTTGTGATTTCACAACAAGATAGAAATGCAGATTATAGAATCAGACTCGAGATTAAATATAGTGTATATAATGAAAAATAATAAAATATTATCTCTGATTATAGCCATTATACTGCCTTGTGTAGTTTTTGGACAGAATCTGACATCAAATCCATTTTCGATGTTCGGATTCGGAGAGCTTGATCGTGCAACCTATGGTTACTTCGGAGGTATGGGCGGTGTCGGTATTGGTATGAAACAATTCAATACCATTAATAATAGCAACCCTGCATCGTTGAGCTCAATACTAAAACAATCGTTCGTATTGGAAAGTTCGGTAATGGGTAAATACTCGTTGTTCTCGGCGGGTAGAGCCAATGGCACTGAAAACTCGGTCAATGGTAATATAGAACGTATTGCTATGGCATTTAGAACTTCAGACAGAGTTGCCATCGGACTGAGCCTGACACCATTCACGAAAATAGGTTATAACATCCGAAAAACTAATCCGATTGAGGGTTCCAATGATGTAGAAGAGGTTCATTTTCTTGGATCAGGCGGATTGAACAGAATTAATATGAGTACTGGCATTAATATCCTGCCATCGTTGAGCCTTGGTATTAATGCGTCATTGATTTTTGGTAATCTCACTCAAGATGAAAATTCATCTTCTTGGAATATTCAAACCAATTCTCGCACGTCAAGAGTTAATTTCGATTTCGGTTTGCAGTATTCATTCAATAGTAACGAAAAGCAAATTACACTGGGTATGGTCGGTGGTCTAAAATCAAGTCTGACTATGCATAACTCGATTAAAGTCATTAATTCTGATGATAAAATCGTTGAAGACAAAGGATTGCTTAATACGGTAATGAATGTTCCGATGTTTTTGGGTGTCGGTATCGGTGTAGAAAAAGGCACCAAGTTGTATTGGGGAGTTGACTATAGATTCCAAAAATGGTCAGAAACCGTAAACAAAAACAACTCATACTATAAGTACTGTGACACTCACAATTTTAAAGTAGGTGTAAGTTACACACCCAATGCAACCGATGTTCGAAACTATTTCAAACGTGTTACATATCAAATGGGTCTGAACATAAGTAACTCGTACATTGAACTCAATGGTTACTCACCTATTGAATACGGCATTTCGGTTGGTGCGATTATGCCGCTAAAACAGACGTTGAACTCAGTTGGTCGTTTTACTATTAATCTTGAATACGGTAAAATGGGTTCTCGCAAAGAAGATTTCTTCAGAGAGGATTTCATTAAGTTGTCATTCGGATTTACTTTTGCAGAAAGCTGGTTTGTCAGACATAAGTTCAAATAAAGATCAAATATCATATGCCATAAATAAAGGGCAGTTCAGGTGGAACTGCCCTTTAATATTCTTATATTGAAAGGTATTACATTCTTTCAGGGACACCAATTCCCAACAACTCCATACCACTCTTCACCACACGTGCAACCTGTGCAGACAACACCAATCTCATCTTTTTAATTGATTGATTTTCCTCTTTCAATATTGAGTAATCGTGGTAAAATTGATTGTACTCCTTAACCAGATCATAAATATAATTTGCCACCAAAGCTGGTGAGAACTGATTTGCAGCCTCTGCTGCGACTGCTGGGAAATCAGCGATATGTGATATCAGTGCCACCTCCTTATCGGTCAGATTAATATTCATATCCAAGGCACCACACACCTCTACATTATCAACTTCAGCACGTCTGAGCAACGATTTAATTCTCGCGTGTGTATACTGGATGAATGGACCTGTATTGCCATTAAAATCGATTGATTCTTTCGGATCAAACAACATTGTCTTCTTTGGATCGACCTTCAGGATAAAATATTTCAGAGCACCCAGACCTACCATTTTGCTTACCTCCATTGCCTCCTGCTCAGAACAGCCATCAAGTTTACCGAGTTCTTTCGACATTTGATGTGCTTC
>CAJGBR010000069.1 GCA_904501625.1 uncultured Rikenellaceae bacterium | reverse complement strand
AGTTTACCTAGTTCTTTCGACATTTGATGTGCTTCTGAAACCATTCCATTAATCAAGTCATCAGCATCAACGACCGTACCCTCACGAGACTTCATTTTACCTTCAGGCAACTCAACCATTCCATACGACAAATGTTGAATATCATCAGACCATTGATAACCGAGTTTTTTGAGCACTAATTTCAACACCTGGAAGTGGTAATTTTGCTCATTACCAACAACATATATATGTTGATTCAATTTAAACTCATCAAATCGACTCTTTGCAGTTCCCAAATCTTGTGTCATATACACAGAAGTCCCATCGCTACGGAGCAACAATTTTTCATCAAGTCCATCGGCAGTCAGATCAATCCACACAGAATTGTCATCTCGGCGATAAAATACACCTGCATTCAACCCCTCTGCAACAATCTCTTTACCCAACAAGTAAGTCTGTGATTCATAATAAACTTTATCAAAACCTACTCCCATAGCCTTATATGTTGCATCAAAGCCTTCGTACACCCAGCCATTCATTGTTTTCCACAAGTTATATACTTCGGGATCATTTGCTTCCCATTTACGCAACATTTCCTGTGCAGCAAGCATTATCGGAGCATTCTTTTTGGCATCATCTTCTGTCATTCCACCTGCGACAAGTTCTTTAATTTCAGCCTTATAAGCCTTGTCAAACTCGACGTAATACTTACCGACAAGGTGGTCACCCTTCATTCCTGATGATTCGGGAGTTTCTCCATTACCAAATCTCTGCCAAGCCAACATTGACTTACAGATATGAATACCTCGGTCATTTACAAGATTAACTCGAATCACCTTATTACCAGCAAATTCCATAAGTTGAGATACAGACCAACCCAGCAAATTATTTCTGATATGCCCCAAGTGCAATGGTTTGTTCGTATTTGGAGATGAATATTCAATCATCACAGTTTTTCCGGTAGCTGCACCACGACCAAATTCCTCTGTATTGACAATTTTATTCAACACATCAATCCAAACACCCTGATTCAAAGATATATTCAAGAAACCTTTAACTACGTTATAACCAGCTATTAACTCTGGAAAATCCGTTGTAAGACGACTTCCAATCTCCTCTGCAGTCATCTCCGGAGATTTATGGCTCATCTTCAACAGAGGGAACGTCACCAATGTATAGTCGCCCTGGAACTCTTTTCGAGTTTTTTGCAACTGAATATTTTTCGCATCAATCTGGCCATAGAGATTCTGCACTGTATCGGCGACTTTAAGACCAATAAAATTTTCGATATTCATACGTTTATATTACTGATTTACTGCATTTTAAAAATATAGACAATTGTACCTTGCTGTACTGGCGAAGAATTATCCACATTGAATCGTGCCTGTTTAGCTGCATTTTCAGCAGCCTTCACCAAAATCGCATTCTGAGTAGTAGACCCCTTCGATTGATACGTAGCAGAAATAACCTTACCGTCACTTGATACTCTGATATCTACCACTACACGACCTTCTGCCTTTGCGTTATATGAAGGTTTCGGTAGTGATCCAACCAAAGATCTGCCAGCCAAATCAAATCTACCACCCGAGCCTCCTTTACCATCTCCATCAGGCAAACCTTCAGGAGAACCATTCACAGCTCCCTGTGTACCAGAACCTGTTTTGGTACCACCTCCGGGAGTTGCCATTTGGGTAACATTACCTTTAAATAAGGCTCGTTTATTTACTTGAGGTTTAGGCGGTTCGACTGGTTTTGGTTCTGTTTTAGGCTTTGTTGTTTGTTTTTTATCATTCTTTTTCACAACAACCGGAGCATCTTCGTGATCCTGAGTCAATTGTTCTTCTTGTTTAGGTTCGGGCTGACGCACTTGTTTCGGAGCCGTCTGCTTTGCTACCGGAGCTCCAACATTCGCAGCCTCAGTATCACCAAAACTAATCAGAATTCCCTCGCCACCCAACTGCAGATTGAGATCAAACTTCACCAACAAAACCAAAACGACCCATAGCAACACGTATGAAAATGTTGCCACCCCACCGATCATTCGACCACGTTTTTTGATTTGAGCCTCTCTGTGAGTCATCATTTAGGACTTGTTGCCAAAATCAATTTATACTTATTATTCTTGGCAATATTCATCACTTTAACAACCTCATCAACAGGCACAGTTCTATCGCAATGCAAAGAGACAGTTGGTTCCTTCACATTTTCAAGTTTTTTCTGCAACACAACTTCCAACTGACCGAACGGCACCATATCAGTTTCCACATAATATTGCAAATCAGAAGTTATTGATACTGTCGTATAAGGTTTATCTTTAATTTGATTTGCACTTTTCGGGAGCAACAACTTCAATGCATTAGGGTTAATCAACGTTGTTGCCACCATCAAAAAGAGCAGCATCAAAAACATCATATCTGTCATTGATGAAGCCCCGAAAGACGAGTCTATCTTTGAACCGTGTTTAATAGCCATATTCCAGAAAATTATTCAACCGGTTGATTAAGCAAATCCATAAAGGCAATCGTATTTGATTCCATTTGGAATACGAGTTTTTCGATTCTTGCAACAAGATAGTTATATCCGAAATAAGCAGGAATACCCACGATCAAACCGCCTACTGTTGTAATCATCGCAGTATACATACCACTTGAGAGTAATGCCATATCAACTGTACCTCCAGCTTGAGAAAGATTCATAAATGCCTGAACCATACCGATTACAGTACCCAAGAATCCAATCATCGGAGCACCACCCGCAGTTGTTGCCAACAAGGGCAATCCATTTTCGAGTTTTGACACTTCAAGATTAGCCACATTTTCAATTGAAGAATGCACATCACTCAATGGACGACCAATTCGTTCAATACCTTTTTCTATCATACGTGCAATCGGAGTATCTGTTGCTTTGCACAATTGAATTGCACCTGACACTTTCCCCTCATAAATTAATTCACGGATACGATTCATAAAGTTCATATCCAATTGAGACGCTTTTCTTATTGCCCAGAATCGTTCAAAGAATACGAAGATGGTCAAAGCTCCAAGCAATGCCAAAGGAATCATTAACCAACCTCCGGCTAAGATTAATTCACCAAGACCCATTGTCGTTTGTTGAGCAACCTCATTCATAGCCTCAACTTCTGGGGCTGCAGTTTTAACAGTTGATGTAGCAGTAGCAATTTGAAGTAATGTATTCATTTTTTTGTCATTTATTCATTCGTACAAAGATACGTTTTTTTTGTATGTCACGTTACATTTTAGCCCAATAATTATTCAGTTTTACTCAAAAAAATTTCACATTCATCAAATTATTGGATTTTAAAAGAGTATCGTGTTCTCACAACGATTCTGTCAGTAGTTTCACATAAAGATTTGCATAGTGTTCTGCACAATTCTCCCAAGTAAAACACGCTGCACGTT
>CAJGBR010000068.1 GCA_904501625.1 uncultured Rikenellaceae bacterium | reverse complement strand
TCCCGGAATCGAAATTTTGAAAGAGTATCCGATAGACACTGTCGAAAGCAATGGTCGACAGATAACTTTATCGAAAAGATATCTGCTGACCTCGTTTGACCAAGGGTATTACACCGTACAATATCCTATACTATATACCGACAAAAATATTACAGACACGATATTTTCAAGTTCAAATCGTTTGTTTGTCAACACATTCGAGATTGACACTACGAAACAGCAAATCTACGACATCAAGCCTCAACAAAAAATGTCTCTGAAATTCGGAGAGTTTTCGGGTTATCTGCTAATCACGTTGGTCGCAGTAGCGATTCTGTTGTGGTTGACTATGCGAATCATTAGATACTACCGCCAACGAGGTGCCAACAAGATCACAGTAGAAAAACCGACTGAGGCTCCAGAAGTTATTGCTATTAGAGCTCTCGAAGAATTGCAAAACGAAAAATTGTGGCAGAACAACCGACATAAACTCTACTATACACGTTTGACCGATATTATTCGTACCTACATTGATCAACGCTGGGATATCAATTCGATGGAGATGACCTCGTCTGAGACACTTCGAGCCGTAGACAAACTCATTTCCAAAGATATTAAAGCACAACTTGGACGTATATTGACAACTGCCGACTACGTTAAGTTTGCAAAATACAAACCCGAAACCGAAGATAACGAAATGAGCTGGAACGATGCCTACGACTTTGTAGAGCAAACAAAAGCTATACCTGAACAAGAAACCATTATCAACAATAACGAGAATAGATAATGAAACGATATTTAATCATATTAGTATTACTGTTTATCGCCAGCATCGGAGAGGCATCAGCACAGAAGTACCCTGAACGCCGAGCCGTACGTTCAGGGAATCGCCATTTCGAGAAGGGCAATTTCACCGAAGCAGAAGTTGAATATACCAAAGCAAATACAATAAAACCCACCTACGAGGGAATGTTCAATCACGCCGGAGCAGTATACAAACAAGAGCGCTGGGACGATGCTCTGAAAGAGTACAATGCCCTGTTGGACGACTCGACCGATGTCCGTCGTTGTCAAACATTGTATAATCGTGGGAATACACTTTTTAAAAAGAACTCTTTGCAAGAGGCTATCGAATCGTATAAGTCAGCCCTGAGGCTGAATCCCGATGATCAAGAGGCAAAGTTTAATCTTGCATATGCCCAAAAGAAACTGAAAGATCAGCAGCAACAACAAAATCAAAATCAACAGCAACAAAATCAGGATCAAAAAGATAATAAGGATAACCAAAATCAGGATCAACAACAAGATAACAATCAGCAAAATAATCAGGATTCTGAAAACAATAAAGATCAAAACGATAAGCAAAATCAGGATCAGGATCAAAATGATCCCAATAAAAATAATGAGTCCAACAATGGTAATAATCAACCAAATAACGACTCAAATAATCAGCAACAACAGACCGGACAAATGCCCAAAGAGGTTGCCGAACAAATGTTGAAAGCAATGGAAGCCAGCGAGGAAAAAACTCGCGAAAAGGTAGAAGGTGAAAAGAAACGAGCACTTGTTTCTGGTGGCATAAAAAATTGGTAAAAATTTTATTATGAATATCGAACAATTTGCAAATCCACATATTCTCTGGTGTTTGGCAGTAATACCACTAATGGTAGTCTACTATGTACTGCGACTGCGTAAAAAAGGTAATGCAACCATCACAATCTCATCAACGAGCACTATTTCTCATCTGCCTCGCGGACTAAAATACTATCTGCGACATTTGCCGCCGTTGTTGAAAATCGTGGCAGTAGCAATGTTAATCATCGCATTGGCTCGTCCTCAAAGCGCCGAAAGTGGAGTGAATACCAACACATTAGGCATTGATATAGTATTGTCCATAGACATCTCAAGCAGTATGTTGGCGAGAGATTTGAGTCCCGACAGAATCTCAGCTGCTAAAATCGTAGCCCGCGATTTTATCCTTGATCGTCCAAACGATCGAATCGGATTGGTAGTTTTTGCCGGAGAAAGTTTCACACAATGTCCGATGACTACGGATAAGGCCACACTGACAACCCTTCTCAGCCAGATAAAGAGTGGTATAATCGATGATGGTACGGCAATCGGCAATGGACTTGCTACAGCCATTAACCGTCTGAAAGACAGCCCATCAAAGAGTAAGGTTGTAATTCTATTGACCGATGGTGTAAATAATAGTGGTCAGATTTCGCCACAAACAGCATCAGAAATTGCACAGACATTGGGCATACGCGTCTACACAATCGGAGTCGGTTCTGAAGGTGTAGCTCAAATTCCTGTAGTCGATCCCTGGGGAAATACCCGATTTGCAAGTATGCGTGTCGAAATTGATGAGACCATACTCACTGAGATTGCAGAAAAGACAGGTGGACGTTATTTCCGTGCAACAGACAATGAGACACTAAAATCTATATATCAAGAAATCAATAAATTAGAAAAGAACCTGATTGAATCAGAAAATTTCACACGTTATCACGAAACTTTCTTTAGGTGGGTACTCGCAGCCTTAATGTGTCTACTAGTCGGATTCCTGATTCAATACATTTATCTAAGACAAATTCCATAAAAAAGATTCAAAATGTTCAGATTTGCAGATCCACAATACCTATATTTACTAAGCGTAGTTCCGGTTTTAATCGGCATCTATATCTGGTATCGAATCAATCAACGAGCCCGACAACGACGTTTTGCACAGAACGATATAATGAGAATATTGGCTCCAGATGCATCGCCAAGCCGACAACGACACAAGTTCGAATTGTATTTGTGTGTGATTATTCTACTGATTTTAGCAATAGCACGCCCACAATTTGGCTCAAAACTGAAAGAAGAGAAACGCAAAGGACGTGAAATTATGTTGACAGTCGATGTCTCAAATAGTATGCTTGCTCAAGACCTTGAACCAACACGTCTGGACAGAACTAAATTTGCAATTGATAGATTGATATCCCAACTCAATGAGGATCGCATCGGTATGGTCGTATTTGCAGGCGATGCCTATGTTCAGTTACCGATAACCTCAGACTACACAGCGGCAGCCTCGTTTGTCCGCACCTTGTCTCCCAATATGGTTTCAAAACAGGGTACAGCAATCGGAGCCGCCATCGATATGGCAACCAATTCGTTCTCATCAAGCAGCGAAGGCAGTCGAGTTATAATCTTAATATCAGATGGAGAAAATCACGAGAACAATCCGCTTGTTGCTGCCGAAAATGCTGCTAAACAAGGAATTAAAGTTTATGTCATCGGTATCGGAACTCCCGAAGGTTCGCCAATCAAAATAGGCAATGACTTTCTTAAGGACAACAAAGGTAATATCGTAGTCAGCAAACTTGATGAAGATATTCTCGAAAAGATTGCCTTATCAACCGGAGGTTCATATATTCGTGCAACAAATCGCAGTCTTGGACTGCAGGAGATCATCAACCGCATCAAAGAGATTGAGGAAAAAGAACTTTCGACAATGATTTTCGAAGAATATAACGAACAATTTCAATGGCCTGTTGGAATTGCAGTTGTTCTGTTGCTAATTGAATTTTTAATGAACAATCGTCGTAACAGACTGATATCAAAATTAAATATTTTTTCGAGG
>CAJGBR010000067.1 GCA_904501625.1 uncultured Rikenellaceae bacterium | reverse complement strand
GGACAGCCTTTTTTATATATTTATGATTTCATTAAAAAGAACAAATCATATTTTTATGCACTTACAAGTGCATTACGAAGTAAAAAGTATTATTCAACTATAATCTTTAATTATTATACTACAAAATTTCACAATAACCTCTACATTTCCAATCACTTATATTGGGTCCATAAATAATTTTGTACATCACTCTGAGATTGTAATTTTTCAAAAAATACTAATTTCTAATTAGTTTATAGAGGTTTTCAGGAGTTCTATTCGCCGTAAACTTTTGTTACCTGAGTGGTGATTAATCCGAACCACAATATTTCGGTGTATGAATCTACGTGGGAAATTATTATGATGTTGCCGTTTAGGGCAGCTTGGTTAATGCCATTTTGTTTGCCGTTGAGACTAATGAATCCACATATAGTTATAACAGGCACATCTATAACAGCCACAGGGCGATAAATTACTACTCAACTCGTTGCGAATGCATAGCAAGCAACGATTGATTTCAATTTTTTTTAATATAGGTAAAACTTTGGTTAAAGAAAAAGTTTATCTGACTCAAATACAAACATAATTTCTCTAGTAATTATAATGTAATATTGAGCAGACATTTTATATTTCGCCAATACTTGATTATTCAATATTTGTCTTAATCAGATTAACTATGTACCTGATATCTTCATCACTCACACAAGGGCCACTCGGCAAACACAATCCCGTTTTGAACAAACTTTCACTGATTCCGTTTTCATACTTGGGACAATCCGCAAAAACGGGCTGTAAATGTAATGGTTTCCACAATGGACGAGTCTCAATACCTTCAGCATTCATTATTAATCTCAATGCCTCAACATTAGCATTAGGCTCACAACTGCTACGTGGAGTTCCCTCATACGCAAAAGATTCACCTTTAATCCTCAACGTCGGAGCCAATTCAATTGCATTTAACCAATAATTACTATAATAGCGACCCGAAGGCTCCGAGTGTAATTTCACGCCATCAATTCCCGCCAACAGTTCACGATACAACTCAAACGTATGACGATGGTGTTCAATATGATCACTTAGCACAGTCATCTGACCTCGACCAATTCCGGCACAAATATTTGACATTCGGTAATTGAAACCTATCTTTTCGTGTTGATAATATGGATGGGGTTCACGTGCTTGTGTAGCATAAAACATCACCTGTTTTTTCACCTCCTCATTAGGACAGACCAAAGCACCACCGCCACTTGTGGTAATCATCTTGTTGCCATTAAACGATAATATTCCATAATCGCCCAATGTACCACACGCCAGACCATTGAATCTGCTTCCCAAAGCTTCAGCTGCATCTTCAATCAGTGGAGTTTCGTATCGACGAGCAATAGTCTGAATTTCATCTATTTTAGCCGGCATTCCGTAGAGATAGACCAATATTATGGCCTTTGGCTTACGTCCTGTTTTTGCGATTCGGTTTTTGATTGCAGTCTCAAGCAAGTCAGGGTCCATATTCCAACTATCCTGTTCAGAGTCGACAAATACAGGTGTAGCTCCAAGATATTTTATAGGATTTGCAGTTGCACAAAACGTAAAACTTTGACAAATAACCTCATCTCCGTAAGAGACTCCGCAGTGCAACAATGAGATGTGTATGGCTGCAGTTCCGGCACTCAGAGCCACAACAGGACGACCTCCGAGAAAACCACTTAAATCAGCTTCAAAACCATTGACATTAGGTCCCAAAGGGACAACCCAATTTGTGTCAAACGCCTCTTGAATGAACTTTTGTTCTCGGCCACTCATATGAGCTAAACACAAATATATCTTCTCATTTCTCATTGATCTACAAATCTTTACCTATTTAACATTTATCAAGTTTCTCATATTTCGATCTGGCACTTATAAATTCTGGAACAATGCGCTTCATCATAATAACCGTATTTTCCATATCCGACATCAATGCAAAACGCACCAACTTGGCAATCTGTTCAGACATTGGACCGAATTCATATTCACGCACCTTTGCAATTAAAATTTTCTTATTGCTTGTTGGCAAAGTATTCTCCTTATCGGCAAGCACCTCTTCATATAATTTTTCACCCGGACGCAATCCTGTAAATTCGATCTGAATATCCTTATTCGGCACCAATCCCGAAAGTTCTATCATTTTTGTAGCGAGGTCGATAATCTTTACCGAACGTCCCATATCAAATACAAATATTTCATTCCCATCACCTAATGTCGCAGCCTCAAGCACCAACTTACAAGCCTCTGGGATTGTCATAAAGAACCTGGTTATTTCGGGGTGTGTAACCGTAACCGGACCGCCACGTTTAATTTGATCCATAAACCTCGGAATAACCGAACCATTCGACCCCAAGACATTACCAAAACGTGTGGTAATAAATTTTGTCACTCCTGGACGTTCACCATTCTTAATAGCCACACCCAACGACTGTACATAAATTTCGGCAATTCGTTTTGAAGCCCCCATTACATTTGTCGGATTCACAGCCTTATCCGTCGAGATCATAATCATCTTCTGGACATCAAACTCAACGCACAGATCTGCAACGTTCTTAGTACCCATCACGTTAGTTGACACTGCATCACCTGGATTACTTTCCATCAACGGCACGTGTTTATATGCGGCTGCGTGAAATACGATATCTGGTCTATATTTTACGAACACATTCTTTAGTCGGCTCTTCAATCTCACATCAGAAACAATCGGCACAAAATTATCAAATCCTAACTCTTTCAGATCTAATCCCAACTGATGCATCGGGGTTTCAGCTGCATCATACAACACAAGTTTTCTTACGCCGAACGAAGACAACTGACGACACAATTCCGAACCGATCGACCCAGCAGCACCTGTAACCATCACCACTTTATCCTTAAGGTTCATACAGATTTTTTCCACATCTATATCAATCTGTTCACGACCTAATAGGTCTTCGATCTTAATTTCCTGAATTATTTGAGTCTTTTTCTGCTTAAAATCCACCGTATCAATTGGCGGAGCAACCATCATTTTCACCATATTGTGCAAACAGAAATCGGTCAAACGCCCCTGCTCATATTGTACACTTTCATAGTCTGGAAAGACTATACATTTGATGTTAAGTTTTGATGTAATATATTTAAAGTCCTTTTCGTCATTGAAATAATATGTTCGATATTTTCCTATGCTAAACGATCGGTATTTTTCGCCATAGATATAAAATCCGAGAATATTGTATTTAAAATTTGCTTCCAGACGGTTTGACAAGGATAAACTCATCGGACTGATGCCGTAAATCAGCACATTATATCTATTGGACACCTTATTGGCTATCAGGTCATAAACCAACACCATCAAGACTCTCACTGCCACCAGTCCAAAGAATGTAAACAACGAATCCTGCATAAGGTACACAAATTCCTGTCGAATAGTCAACATATTAGCAGACAGAGTATAAATCAGTACTAACGCTGATTTAATCAATACAGCAACAATAATTCGTGTGATATCTCTCAGATCGGTATGTCGAATGATTCCGCGAAAACTTTTGGAAACAATAAATGCAAAAAGACTGACGAATATTGAAACTCCTACTAGTTTAGCTCCGCTTGAAAATTCGATGTCTGTTGACGAGTAATGGTTGGTCAGCAACAAAGCAATCACAGTTGCCACCATAGATGTTATAGTGTCTATTGACAAAACGATTCTATAACTCAGATATTTAATAGTCAATATTCGTTGTTGAATCCTCTTTAACATGATCTTTCTACAACTTTACAATTGACTGCAAAGTTAATAATAATTAACCATCTTTATTCTTATCCTTTAAATTTTTATTAACTTTGTCCCGTTGACTTATACATTTAAACAATTTTTGATATGTTTCTTTTAATTT
>CAJGBR010000066.1 GCA_904501625.1 uncultured Rikenellaceae bacterium | reverse complement strand
TGTTGAGGCGTAACTCCTTCTTTTTTTGCTTTGATGGTGATTGGCACTCCGTGTTCATCGGAGCCACAGACTGAGATTACGTCTTTACCTCTGAGTCGCAGATATCGAACATAGATATCTGATGGTACATATACACCTGCGAGGTGTCCGATATGTACGGGACCGTTTGCGTAGGGTAGTGCTGAGGTGACTAAATATCGTTTATATTCTTTCATATTCAAAAAAAGTAAATTGTGAATCGAACTACAAATATACATCTTTAATTTCAGTTTTCCCACTTTTTTGCAAAAAAACGGTTTATGAGCATAGTCTTGTCATTTTACGAGTATATGTAAATTAAAAAAATCCTGCCGAGCAGGATTTTTTTGTTTAGTTTTAAGGCAGTATTATCTGCTGAAAATTTTGATTCCAAAGAAATATGTTCGTGGTTGAGTCGGACCGTAGAAGTAACCCGAGTCTCGGAATACACCTTTATCAAGGTCGCGTTGAAATTCGTTGAACATATTTTGCACACCGCCGTTGAGTTGAATCTTTAATTTATCTCCTACGTTGAACGTGTAATTGAGTTTGATGTTCAGGTCGAAAAATGACGGCGTGTGTACCATTTCGTCTTTTGAAATATATTGGTATTGGAAATCCTCCGGAATAATGTCGGTCGGAGCAAAGTGTGGTACAAACATTCGGCCTGTGTAGATGCCTGAAATAGAAAAATCGAATTTTTTACTTGGAGCAGCTGTGAGGGTGAAATAACCATAATAATCAGGTGTACGAGGCATATTTTTGATTTCTGCCACTGAAGGATCTTCACTCCAACCTGTCAACTTTTTATAACGACTGCGTTGACCTGTGAATCCAACTTGCAGTGATGCATCTTTGCCGTGTGCTATTTTTGCATCAATGTTGAAACCATAGACATTTGCACCACTGCCATTGCGACGTTCTTGCAATGAGTTACCGTCATTGTCTGAGCCAATATTCTGTAGATAGAATACATCGTCAAGCGATGTGTAGAATGCTTCAAGAAGGAGGTTGGTTTGAAAGTGACCGATGTTTGAAGTCCAGTCAATTGAGCCACTGAAACTATTTGACTGTTCAGGTTTTAGTCCGTCAGCCAACTGAATAAGTACCCCCTCGCCACCTACAGCCGTGACGTGCAGGTCTTCGTCGTAGGCCTGTGGTGCTCGGAATCCCGTGGACCAGGTCAAACGAGTCTGTAACCTTTCATTCGGTTTGTATAGTAAATTTACACGCGGACTCAAAATTGGACTCTCAATTAGATTGTGTGAATCAAAACGAACTCCGGCCAAAAGCGTGAAATCGTTAATTTTCCATTCGTTTTGAACAAATACACTTGCAATGCGAACATCTTGTTTTAGGTCACGGTTGTAACCTGTCATAATGTCGTGCATATCATTGTGTTGGTATTCGATCCCGGCTGTGAACACCGCGGGGGCAAACAATACATTATAGTAGTCGCCTGTGAACATTGTGCCGACAACCCAAGTGAGATCTTTGGTCTTTCCATAGGCATTCGGATTTTGTTGAGCTCCGTAGTAACTGTTGCGATCGACGTGTTGGGTCGATGCAAATAGTGACAATTTGTGTCGTGATATGTAGCGATCGTATGACACTCCACCGCTATTGATGATGTGTTTTGTTTGCTCAGTGATGTCTGTTTCGAATGGCTCAAGGTCGAATTTGTTTCCGCCACGACGGAATTCGTTAGTTGTGTGGTATTCGATGCTCAAACGACTTTCGTTATCTGGACGGTAGTATGCTCTCAGTCCGAAAGTGTTCATATTGAGTTTGCCCAATTCCGAAAATGTGTCACCATCTGAATCATAAGGATTGCGGTTGCGGTAAGATTGGTATAATGCGATTCCTAAATCTCCTTTCTCTGAAACCAAGGATACATTTGCACCCATATATTGTTCCCAGACCTTACCGTTAAAATTAGACAAATTACTGCTGATCTGGAATGAATTTTCAATCGGATCCTTAGTGATGATATTAATTGTTCCACCTACGGCATTTGCTCCGAACAGAGCCGAGCCTCCACCGCGGACTACTTCTACGCGTTCGATCATATTTACGGGAATCTGTTCGAGTCCATAGACACCTGACAAGGCACTGATAATAGGACGGCTGTTAATCAGAATTTGTGAATATGGGCCTTCAAGTCCGTTGATTCTTACCTGAGGAAATCCGCAGTTCTGGCAGTTGTTTTCAACTCGCAGCCCCGATTGGTAGTTGAGTGATTTCGATAAATCGATTGAATTGGTAACTTCAAATGTTTTGAGATTCATTATATTAACCACTACAGGTGCGACTTTTCGACTGACCTCGTTTCTGTTTGCAGAAACGACAACTTCGTCGGCATTTAATTTTGAGGGTTGCAGTTCGAAATTGAATGTAGTGGGCATTCCATTGCCTATGTTGATTTTAATCTCTTGAGACTCGTAGCCAATGTAAACTACGCGGATTGTATGAGTGCCTATGTGCAGACCTTTAATTTGGAATTGTCCGTTAATATCGGTAGCCATACCTTTTTTTGATCCAACGATAAATACTGAAGCACCAATGAGTTTTTCTTTAGTTTTTTTGTCAATAACTTGACCTTTGATGACGATGCCGCTTGCTGCCGGAGTATTCGCATTTGTTGTTACCGGCATTATTGTACATATTGTAATGAGTACAATAATAAAGTGAAATATTTGTTTCATTTCGATTAAAAACGTGTTATACACGAACCATTTGTCTAAGAGAGGTAACTTGTTAATCTCAGACAAAAGACTCTTAAAAAATAATGGGTAATAGGTAACCTTTTGGAGTAGAGGTGTATTAACAACGTGTGGGCGGAGCCCTCAGAGATTGGTTATCGCAAATCAGATTTGAAACATAGAAATCCTCATAATAAATACTAATGGCTAAAATTAAAGACTGAGGAGTTTCAATTTTTAAAAATTCAGAGATTTGCTCAGTGCTGTTAAATGACGACAGAAGAGCTATTGCGATAATCTGACTATCAGAGTGAGTGTGTTGGGCGCTACTATATGGGTGAGAGTGAACGACCTTGACTCCGTTGATGTCGTGGCTGTGTGAAAACATAGTTGTTTCAGCCAAATAGACTAAAAACAGAGACAGTATAAATACCAATCCAAATATGTGTTTAATTCTTTGCATTTGTATATTATTCCGATGCAAATGTACTGATGATTTTTCAATAAAACCAATGTTAAAATTAAAAATACTCACAATTGAGTATGCTTGAAAAAGTTAATGTGTAGCGTGTTAATTAAAAGTGAGTATTGAAAAGAATAAAAAAAATAAAAAAAAGTGATTAAAATTTTGGAGAATAAATAAAAGTTACTACCTTTGCACTCGCAATGGACCAAAAAACGGTGCTAAGCAATGATGCCCAGATGGCGGAATTGGTAGACGCGTTGGTCTCAAACACCAATGGCAGCGATGCTGTGCCGGTTCGATCCCGGCTCTGGGTACTGAAGCGGGGAAAGTTGAAAAACTTTCCTCGCTTTTTTTATTTCAGGTATGTTTCTTAGTTATAGACAAAAAACAACCGCTTGCTCATATGAGTAAGCGGTTGCTCTTAAAGACGATATAATTGAGGTTTATCCCTCTTTGATTGCAGCCTGTGCCGCTGCCAAACGTGCAATAGGTACTCGGAATGGCGAACAACTTACATAGTTCAAACCTGACTGATGGCAGAATTCTACTGATGACGGATCACCACCGTGTTCTCCACAAATACCACACTTCAGTGTCGGACGTGTCGTACGACCTCTGAAGACAGCTTCACGAATGAGCTGACCTACACCATTGCGGTCCAGAATCTTGAATGGGTCGTTCTTGAGGATATTTTTTTCGAGATATCTTGGCA
>CAJGBR010000065.1 GCA_904501625.1 uncultured Rikenellaceae bacterium | reverse complement strand
TTTTGACATCGAAAGATTATCACACGCATCAACAAGTTGATCAATCCACTCACGTCGCAAATCAGCGACATTTTTGTTTCCTGAGATAAATCTGCCGAGCAACATATTTCTTTTACCTAGATGTCGACTACCCAACATTAGCAAAAATCTGCGAATTTCCTGCTGAAACAATATCACAAGTGCGATACCTCCGACTCCGATTACTTGTCCGAGTATCATATTAAGTAGCTCCATATTTAGAGCCTTAACAACAATCCAGACAATATAAATTACCAGAATCCCCAGGAAAATAGATATAGCACTGGTGCCTCGAATCAACTTATATAGTTGAAACATTATCATCGCAACCAACAGTATATCAAGTATATCTATTATTGTTACAGAAATAAAGTCCATATTAAGCTATACTTTCCCCAATTTAATTTTTGCAAAGATAATGTTTTTTTGCTATCTTTAGAGTCATTTAAAGTCAATTTATGGATACATCATTAATCATTTTTGCAGTTATTTTCGGAATTGTCGGAGTAATTGGCTGTGTACTGCCAATGATTCCGGGTCCACCACTCAGTTGGGCCGGTTTATTATTGATTTCGTTAAGCGACAAATTCGGAGCTCAATACGATTCAAAGATGGTAATCACTTGGGCAATCATAACACTCGTAGTTATGGCATTAGATTACGTTGTTCCGATACTTTTCACCAAGGGATTTGGTGGTTCAAAAGATGCAACACGAGGGGCAACAATCGGACTCTTGGTCGGATTATTTATGGGTCCTGCCGGCATTATTCTGGGACCATTTTTCGGTGCTCTAATTGGAGAATTAATAAACAACTCCAGCCGAAGAACTCACGCACTGAAAGTTGCTTTCGGCTCGTTTATTTCATTCCTCCTGATAACCGAACTGAAACTCGTAGCATCTTGCTTAATGTTATGGTACATTTGCAAAACCCCAATCGAAATGCTATTTAATTGATAAAGGCATATTACCTCTAAGCAACGAGAGTGTCCCTAATTTTTGAGGAACACTCTCGTTGTTATCATATTGCAATGGTTGTTTTATTTATTAATTCGAGTCAGCATAAACTCGGTCTGCCACGAGTTACCACATCTTATCCAATCTTTTTTCTCGGCCACTACTTCAAAACCCATTTTGCGGAATAGTGCCAGACTCGGCCGATTATCAGCGGCCACATTTGCATACAACTGGTGTAAACCCAGCACTCTAAAACAGTAATCTACCCCAACCTCGATTGCCGAAGCAGCATACCCCTGTCCCATATCCGACTCGGCATATATCATCACTCCGACTCCTGCTCTAGCATTAATCGGATCAAAATCAAACAGATCAAACGTACCTATCGAACGGAGTGTATCGGCAGTCTCAATAACAAGACGCATCTGTCTTGTCTGATAGATATCCTGCAACTGACTCTCGATAAATTGAGTCAATACGTGTCGCGAAAACGGTGCCGTCGTACCACTCACTGCCCACAATTTCGGATCGTTTTCCCACCCATACAGCAGTTCTATATCCTCAGGTTCCAATGCACGAAGTGCCACTAAGCCGTTTTCTAATCGTTTCATATATTGATGTGATAATTTTATTTATTCCCCAATAGGCGTTCCATATCGATTGAAACTCCAACCGAAAAGGTGCGACCAACCGTTGTCGGAGAATTATTGTAGTAGTAATCGGGAACATAATCAAACAAATTATCAATGGAAATCGACAAATTAATTCCATTAAACAATCTGTTATTCGTTGCCAATCGCCACATTGAATAGCCTGGACATTTACGTTCAACAATCTGATTTATTGTCGTATACAGAAACTCATTTGTTGTAACTTTCGACAAGTAACGTCCCGACAGCGAAACTCCAAACGAGTAATTGTTTGACACAAACTTGTCATACTCTATCTTCAATGTAGCTGAGTGTGGACGCATAGTTGAAATCAGCACTTTGCCACGATCTGCACTCTCATATGTATAGGCGTACGAAAGACGGGCTGATAAGCCACACGCAAAACGCGACAGCAGATTTGCTTCGAATCCCCAAAATTTCATTCGATCAAGATTGGTATAGAGCATACCCTTTAATTGCTGGCTCCAAACCGTTGATATTCTTTCATCTACGACATTATAATAACCTGCAATCGTCATATTGAATCGAGAATAGCCCAATTCTGCTGAAAGTAAAAAATTGTGACTTGTTTCAGACTTCAACTTATTGTTTCCATATATCGTAAAGATGTTGGCCATATCAAAATTCATATACATCTCCTTGAGTGTAGGTGCTCGAAATCCGCCTGAATATGAACCTCTTAACGTATACTTACCCACTCGATACATTATTGCGACCTTGGGTGAAAAATTATCGACTTCTGATTTCGAAAAATAATCATATCTCACACCTGTCAGCAGAGTCATTCGCGGAGTCAGTTTCCAATCAAATTGAGCAAACAAATCTGCCGAATACTGACGATACGCCCCATCATCCGAAAACTGATATGACAACAAATAATCTCGCATAAAATCTCCACCAATGGTCAATATCTTATCCGAGTCCAATCTATTGTTGTACAGAGATCTAACAATATGCTGTACATTGCTGTAATCACGTACATCTCTATGATTTTCAATCAGATAATCACTCTTATCATACTGATCAAAAGAGTATGCCATCTCTAATTGAGAATTCTCTGACAATCGATATTCAGACTTTACCCCCGCATTAAAATCGCGATAACGCTCTGAATTGACAGACGACACATCTCGCTGACGGAAAAATGTTCCAAGACGTGCCGTAAGTGTCAATCTATCACAAGGATCAATCTTCATTTTATGATTGATACTGTATGTTCTAAATCCATAAATCTTATTGTAGTCACCAGGATTTTTCAGCGTGATTTCATCTGAAGCAGTATGCTGAAAGGATGTCACACCATTATAGATTCCGCGATTAATACCAAGTGTCATTCCATTACGCCAACTATTATTACTTCCATATCTCGAATTGAGATTAAGGGTCAATGGCTTATTAAACTCTGAAGTTATCAGATTCACTACTCCACCAACTGCACTTGAACCATACAACGAAGAAGCTGCTCCCTTGACAATTTCTACCCTTTCTACATTAGACAACGTCAGTCTCGAATAATCTATATTATCCAGAGTTTCACCGGCTATTCGTTCACCATCAACCAAAAACAATACCGAATTACCGCCAAAACCTTGCATATTCAAAGCTATCTGCTGATTCATTGAGTAGGAGAACTCTATTCCCGGCAACTCACCCTCCAGCAACTCGCCGATGTGGGTAGCGTCAGACTGACGAATATCTCTCGATGAAATTACCCTCGTTGTAACAGGCGTATCCTTCAGCACTTTCGGAGTTCGCGTTCCCGTTACAACAACCATAGACATATCATAAACCTCTTCAACCAAACGAAAATTCACAGACGAATTATCCGTGCTCATCTGTTGCAGTCCTGCTACATAGCCCACGTGACTCGCCCTAATTGTAAACAATCGTCTCTCGGGCAGAACTATTTCATATTGTCCCAAAGAATCGGTTACAGCTCCCACTGTTGGTTTTTCGAGCAGTGTAACGGAAACCCCTCTCAAAGGTCGGTTATCGGCACTACGCACCACACCACGCACTCTCTGTTGAGAATACCCCACCATTGCCGTAATCACCATTACGATGGTCAGAATAAACTTTGACACGAAGTGATTCATCTCTACTGTTCAAATTTCAATGGATAGATATAATCAATTGTCATAAAACCCTTTACAAGCGATGAATTCATAAAATTTGACAACAATAATGCTGCATATGTTCCGTCATTCAGGCTGACAATGTAGACCTTTTTCGAAAGTGTATAAATCGGAGGCATCACGCTTATATTGACATCAAGCCAACGTGACAATTGGTGGTTAACCTCTGTCGTATGATAAACAATGTTATTATTTATCATATCTGACATATCAACCGGAATCTCACCCGTTTTGTCAGACTCGAAATCACCCTCGGGTAACTCTCCACCTGCAAGCAAATCGGCAAATGATGTGAAGCTAGTCTCTAACACACCGGCTCCATTGGTCTTGGCATCATACCTATGGACTGCTATATCCCAACTCTCTGGAGATAAATCCGAATAGACATCGGTCGTATCTATACGTTTATTATGCAAATCTATATAGACCCAACGAAGATAACTTGTTGCATCTATATAGATTGTTCCTGAGTTGTTTACAGAGTCAATCCTAATGAATCCGTTTTTATCGGTTTCGACGATCGGATCGTCATACAACTCATCAAATAGTCCATTACACGCTGGGAGTAACATTAATG
>CAJGBR010000064.1 GCA_904501625.1 uncultured Rikenellaceae bacterium | reverse complement strand
CTCCACTGTTTCAGTGTTTCCAACTGATTTTCTTTCACATAATCTTGTTCGACAGCCATCTCAATCATAGTCCCATAATCAGTCAGCGTATCAAGTTTCACATTTGCTTGCTCAAAATTCTGTGTTGCTTGTGGGAATCCATATGTAAATATTGCGACCATACCCAACACTTCACAACCAGCTTCGCGTAATGCTTCTACAGCATTCAAACTACTTGAACCCGTTGACACAAGATCTTCGATTACGACAACTTTTTGACCTTTTTCATACTGACCTTCAACTTGATTTGTCAATCCGTGACTCTTCGGAGCACTGCGTACATATATGAATGGTTTGTTCATTTTTTCTGCTACGAGCACACCGTGTGCAATAGCACCTGTTGCGACACCTGCTATTAAATCCGCTTCTGGATATTTTTCTGCTATAAGCGAAGAAAATTCTTCGTATATTTGTCGGCGCACTTCAGGATAAGACAAAGTTTTTCGATTGTCGCAATAAATTGGAGAATGCCAACCTGAAGCCCAAGTAAACGGAGCTTCAGGACTAAGCTTTACTGCATTAATTTTAAGCAGACTGCTTGCAATGTTTTTTTTAGACAATGTCATAGTCATTAAATTTTATGTACAAAATTTACATTAATTCATCTTGTTTAGCCATATCCACTCACCCTGTTGATGGATATGTCATTGCGGATATAAACGATTTCAACGCCAAAGATAGTACAAAATTGCTGAATTTTATAGAAAAAAACAAGTTTGTATGTTTTGTATCGACCGATACTGAATTTCTGTTCAATCAATTTTCGCAATTATTCGAGTGTGTTACAGCAGCTGGAGGCATTGTCGAAAACAACTCGAATATATTGATAATAAAACGCAACAATCACTGGGATCTTCCCAAAGGTCATATTGAGAACAACGAGTCCATTGAGGAAGGTGCAATCAGAGAAGTGTGCGAAGAGTGTGGTTTATCTGAAATTGAATTACACGAAAAAATTGGAATAAGTTACCATATCTACCCGTGGGATAATCACTTCAGGCTGAAAACTACTCATTGGTACAGAATGACTTCGAAGACACCCAATGAATTACATCCTCAAACAGAAGAGGGCATCTCGGAAGTTTGCTGGATTCCGCTTGCGACACTTGACAGTTATCTTGTAAATAGTTATGGCAACATCCGAGATATTATTCGTCAATTCAAATTATTGAAATAAAAAAACGTCGCAAATGCGACGTTTTTTTTTGGGAGCAAAGCTATAATTACATTTTTTGAATACTAATCATTTTCATTTTCATAGCACTTCGTTTAGGTTTAGCAGGCTTATCCACAGCTGTAAAGTATATCGCAGCCGCCAAACATCCTAAAATAATTAACACCATAAAACCTCCAAGTACACCAAAAACTCGTTGTTCTTTGGCGTGTTTGAAACAATAAACGACAAACCACAAACTACCAGCGGTCAATAATGTTCCGAGAATTATTAAAGCAACCATAACACAATATTATTTATTAGTAATGTTCACATCCAGATGCGGGTATGGGAATTCCAATCCTCGTTTCGGCAAAGTTTCGTAAATACGTTCATTCATTGAAAATTTGACTGCCGCATAATCTGCCGCATTAACCCAAATAAGGACTGCTATATCCACAGAACTTTGATTAAGAGTACTCAATGCAACAAACGGAGCCGGATCTTTTCTGATTCTTGAATCAGACTCAATTAACTCCATAATAACACTGCGAGCCAATTGATAGTCATTGCCATAAGAGATTGAAACCGAAAGATCCACACGACGAATCGGTTCTTTTGAGTAGTTGTTCACAATACCCGTTGACAATCCTCCGTTGGGAATAATGATTGTCTTGTTGTCCAAAGTATTGATGATTGTACTGAACAATGATATCTCTTTCACGACGCCCGATTGACCTTGAGCCTCAATCATATCTCCGACTCTGAATGGGCGGAAGGCGAGTATCATAACTCCGCCTGCAAAGTTCTGGAGTGTACCACTGAGGGCCATACCTACAGCCAGACCTGCCGATGCAAAGATTGCTATCACCGAGGTCATATCCAGTCCAATAAGACCGATGATGATAGATATCAGCACAATATACAGAGCAACTCGGCTTAAATTCACAAGGAATTTTTTCAGAGAAATCTCTACGTTTTTCTTATCGCACACCTTTTCCACAATATGTATCAGACGTCTAATAATGCAACGTCCGACATAGTAAACAACAAGTGCAATAATAATGTTCATCACAACGCGAGCTCCCTGATTAATCAGAGTCGTCAATACGTTACCAAAATCGATTGATGCAAGCTGTTCTACCTTTTGAGCCAGATTTTCCTTAATTGAGAGTGAATCCGACAACAACGGCTGAGTTTTTGATAGTAATGAATCAAGTGCCATTTTTATTTTCGGTTAAATTATTGTTACAAAGATATTAAATTTTTAAGGAAATCGACAAATTTTATTTCGAAAATGGTTGACAAATAGTTCAATAGCCCCAAATCGACAATAAACTGCAATTCGACAACGTTATGATGTTCATAAAAATAGAGTTGGGCTGAACAAGATTCAATAAAATTTATTAACTTAGCGACTCAATTGGTGGTGTAATTATTTTACACAAACGACGTCTGACAATCGAAATTAAAAAACAACAAAAATATTATGAGTGAAATTATCAACATTAAGGAACTTAACGAACGAATCGAACGCGAAAGTTCGTTTGTAGACATTCTAAATATCGAAATGAACAAGGTAATTATTGGTCAGAAACACTTGACCGATAGTTTGCTGATTGGTTTATTATCAAACGGACACATTCTGTTGGAAGGAGTTCCGGGCTTGGCAAAAACACTTGCTGTGACGACACTTGCTCAAGCCGTTGATGCACAATTCAATCGAATACAGTTCACTCCAGACTTATTGCCTGCCGACCTTATCGGTACACTCATTTATAGCCAAAAGACCGAAGACTTTTCAGTGAGAAAGGGGCCTGTGTTTGCCAACTTCATACTAGCCGATGAAATCAACCGTTCTCCGGCAAAAGTTCAAAGTGCCCTGCTCGAAGCAATGCAGGAACGTCAGGTTACAATTGGTGATGAAACCTTCAAACTACCCGAGCCTTTTTTGGTGCTAGCCACTCAAAACCCGTTGGAACAAGAAGGAACATACCCACTGCCCGAAGCTCAGGTCGACCGTTTTATGTTGAAGGTAAAAATCGGTTACCCGTCAAAAGAGGAGGAACGCAAAATCGTGTCAATGAATATGATGGGCCGCAATTTCCCACGTGCCAACAAGGTCATTAAACCCGAAGACATTATTCGTGCAAGAGAGGTTGTCCAAGAGGTTTATATGGACGAAAAGATTGAACGATATATCATCGATATAATTTTTGCAACCCGTCAGCCAGCAGAGTACAAATTGAACGAACTGGCACAAATGATATCATACGGAGGTTCTCCGCGTGCATCGATTTCGCTTGCCAAAGCAGCAAAAGCCTATGCATTCATCAAACGCCGAGGTTATGTGATTCCGGAAGATGTCCGTGCTGTATGCCACGACGTATTGCGTCACCGTATCGGTCTGACCTACGAAGCCGAAGCTGAAAACATCACAACAGAAGATATCATTACCGAAATTCTGAACAAGGTCGAAGTACCCTAAAAACCTAGTTTATGGAAGAGAACAGTTCGGATATACTGAAACAGGTTCGAAAAATAGAGATAAAGACTCGCGGATTGAGTAATCAGATATTTGCGGGTAAGTATCATAGTGCATTCAAAGGACGAGGTATGGCTTTCAGCGAGGTGAGAGAATATCGTCCAGGAGATGACGTGCGTGATATTGACTGGAATGTCACCGCCCGTAACCGTTCGCCCTATGTCAAAATTTTCGAAGAAGAACGAGAATTAACACTGATGTTGCTTGTCGATGTCAGCGGTTCTCGAATGTTCGGATCTGCCGACAAACTAAAGAAAAACATAATTACGGAAATATCAGCCGTCCTCTCATTTTCAGCATCAGAGAACAACGACAAAATAGGGTGTATATTTTTCAGTGATAAAATCGAGAAATTCATACCTCCAAAAAAAGGACGTTCACACGTACTAATGATCATCAGAGAACTGATTGATTTCACCCCCGAAAGTCAAGGCACTGACATAGCCCAAGCCGTACGATTTCTGACGGGTGCGATCAAAAAACGTTGTACTGCGTTTGTATTGTCAGATTTCATTGATAATCACCGTTTCGAAGATGACCTGAAAATTGCATCGGGCAAACACGATATTGTCGGAATCCGAATATACGACCCTCGTGAGCAAAGTATTCCTGATGTCGGAATTATCGAGTTTCGAGATGCCGAAACCGGAAACAACGTTTGGTTCGACACAAGTTCACGTCACAACCGCGAACTATATTCGGAAAATCGAAAAAAAATCGAAACCGAAATTGAAAACACCCTGCGACGCTGCCGAGTTGACAACGTTTCAGTCTCGACAAACGAAGATTATGTAAAATCACTGATAAAATTATTTGCTATCAGATGAAAAAAATCCAACGATTAAATATAGTAATACTCTTTATGCTGGTTGTTCTGACGGCAATAGGTCAGACAAAACAGCCCGAAATTACTGCCAAGTTTTCGGCCGACAGCATAATGATTGGCGACCAATTTTATCTTGACATTAAGATTGACAAAGATCAGACACAGATCACAAGTTTTCCCATAGT
>CAJGBR010000063.1 GCA_904501625.1 uncultured Rikenellaceae bacterium | reverse complement strand
TTTTCCTGAGCTGTAACTCCTCCGAGTAGCATAACTGACACAATGGTCAGAATAAATCTAGATATTTTCATAACAATCAAAATTATATGATTCAAACTACATAATCCGCACTAAATAAACAAAGATAGGAAAAATTTTTCTAATTTTGTGACAAAATTAATAAAAAATGAAACGAGTTGTCGTAGGCCTGTCAGGCGGAGTAGATTCGAGTGTGGCAGCATATATCTTAAAACAGCAGGGTTTTGATGTTGTCGGATTGTTTATGCAAAATTGGCACGATACCGAGGGAACTCTCTCGGGAGATTGTCCGTGGCACGATGATTTGACTTTTGCAGAGCTTGTTGCAAAGCGGCTGGATATTCCGTTTCGCTACATTGATTTGAGTGAGCAGTATCGTAGTCGGGTAGTCGATTATATGTTCTCAGAGTATGAGAAGGGGCGAACCCCCAATCCTGATGTTTTGTGTAATCGTGAAATCAAGTTTGATGCCTTTTTAGACGAGGCATTGAAATTGGGAGCCGATTATGTTGCAACGGGACACTATTGTCGTCGTACCGAAGAGAACGGGATATATGGGCTGTGGGCAGGTAGTGACCTGAATAAGGATCAGAGTTATTTTCTTTGTCAACTCAATCAGAAACAGTTGTCTAAGGCTTTGTTCCCGATCGGAGATATGCTGAAACCTGATGTCAGACGGGTGGCAGAAGAGATGAAACTTGCTACGGCAAAACGTAAGGATTCGCAAGGAATATGTTTCGTTGGTAAGGTCGATTTACCTGTGTTTCTGCAACAAAAACTTGCGGCTAGACGGGGTAATATTGTTGAGATTGCGGCATCGTGGCGAGGTTATGAGACAATGAGAGAACGTCGTGCGAGTGGCGACTTAGATGATTTGTCGGCACCGTTTGAGTATGTTCCTGAAGATGGGGTGGTTGTAGGGCAACACAATGGCGCTCAGTTTTATACGATAGGTCAGCGTCACGGACTCGGAGTAGGCGGCAAGGCATTGCCATTGTTTGTAATCGGTATAGATGTTGTTCGTAACATTGTTTACGTGGGGCAGGGTAATGAACACCCAGGATTAATGCGTAGTGCATTGAGAATAAAGCCGGAAGAGATGCATTGGGTCCGTCCAGATAAAGTGATTGAGGTGGGCTGTGAGCAGCGATATTTGGCTCGAATTAGATATCGTCAGCCGTTGCAGTCTGCTACATTGAAAGTGACTGATCAAGGTGGTTATTTAGTGTTTGATTCGCCCCAGCGTAGCATTACGGCAGGACAATTTGCAGCGTGGTATTCGCCTGATGGAGAGGTTATCGGATCTGGTGTAATTGATCGTTAATTGTTAATAAGATAAAAAAAACTGCTGCAGATTTTCTGCAGCAGTTTTTTGTTTGTTAAGGCAGGTTAGGTTATTTGGCATAACTGATAGAACGAGTCTCTCTGATAACGGTAATTTTAACCTGTCCAGGATATGTCATTTCATCTTGAATTTTCTTAGCTATGTCGTGTGACAGCAATTCAGCCTCTTGGTCTGAGAGTTTTTCACTGCCGACGATTACTCGCAGTTCACGTCCAGCTTGAATTGCATAGGTCTTCATAACGCCCGGGTAAGACATTGCTAAGTCTTCCATTCCTTTAAGACGTTTTATGTACGATTCGACAACTTCTCGGCGAGCTCCAGGACGTGCACCTGAGATCGCATCACAGACTTGTACGATTGGTGCAATCAGAGATGTCATTTCGGCCTCGTCGTGGTGGGCTCCGATTGCATTTACAACATCAGGTTTTTCTTTATATTTTTCGGCGAGTTTCATACCGATAATTGCGTGAGGTTGTTCAGGTTCGTCATCGGGCACCTTGCCAATATCGTGTAACAAACCGGCACGACGAGCTAGTTTCGCATTAAGTCCGAGTTCTGAGGCCATAATGCCACAGAGGTTAGCAACTTCGCGAGAGTGTTGCAGCAAGTTTTGTCCATAAGATGAACGGTATTTCATCTTACCGATCAGACGAATCAAATCGCTGTGCAGACCGTGAATGCCCAAGTCGATGGCAGTACGTTTACCAACTTCAACAACCTCTTCTTCGATTTGTTTTTGAACTTTAGCTACGACCTCTTCGATACGGGCCGGATGGATGCGTCCGTCAGTCACAAGTTGGTGCAGAGCAAGACGTGCAATTTCTCGACGTACGGGGTCAAATGCAGAGAGAATGATTGCATCTGGAGTATCATCGACGATAATTTCAACTCCTGTTGCAGCCTCAAGAGTTCTGATATTTCGACCTTCACGACCGATGATTCGACCCTTGACTTCGTCTGAATCAATATTAAATACTGTAACCGAATTTTCGATGGCAACTTCTGTCGCAACTCGTTGTATTGATTTGATTACAATGCTCTTGGCTTCTTTTGTTGCAGTCAATTTGGCATCTTCGATCACATCATTGATGTAACTCATTGCCTCGCTTTTAGCCTCTTGTTTCATTGATTCGATCAGCACATTCTTAGCTTCTTCGCTATTCATTCCGCTAATTTGTTCGAGGCGAGTAACTTGTTCTTTGAACAAGACCGAAAGTTCTTCTTTTTTGTTGTTGATGCCTTGCATTTGGACTGCAAGCTGTTCTTTCAGTGCATCGGCCTCGTTGTTTTTACGATTGAGGTCGTCAATGCGTTGATTCAGAGAGTTTTCCTGTTGTTTTATTTTTGATTCGGCCTGTGAAATTTTAGCATTTCGTTCATTGCAGGCACGATCGTGTTCAGCCTTGAGTTGAATGAATTTCTCTTTGGCTTGCAGGATCTTCTCTTTTTTAATCATTTCGCCGTCGATTTCGGCTGTTTTGAGTATATTTTTTCGCTTACGTTCAGTCGCTTTCAGTGTGATAAAATATGCAGCAACGGCTGAAATTATTGCGATAACTACTCCAATTATTGCAATTTCCATATTTAAGTTTTTATAAATTTATTTGTTAGTTTTAGTTATCTATCTAAGTTTAAAAAAACAAAAAACCCGCAGAATTCCTTTGATTTTTAGACGAAAACCCCAGTAACGCCATAGTGGAATCTCCCGGTAACCGCAAACGTCCAACGTCCCGCCGAAGCGGAAACCACATAAGTGGGTAAGGCCTGTTTTTAATTACCTGAGGTACAACTCCAAGTTTAAATAATTGTCGAGTTTCGCAAAGTCAAAGGGAATCCAAGCGGGCGAATTCCATATTTTCCTCTATGGTAAAGAACCTATTTTTTTATAGTTACAATATAGTCGTCGAGATTTTTTTCGAGTTCGACCAATTCTGCAACTGTACTATTTTCGACATCACCTTTCATCATCCAGTCGATGTTTTCCATACATACATGTAGTGCGGCCATTGCCAGGTGATTTTCGTGCGTCATTCCATTAAATTGTGACTTGTAATTTGTTACCAATGTATTTACAAGTTCGGCAGCTCGTCTATATTTTTCTTCATCGCGACGAGGTACATTTCTCATTGTATAGAAAGTTCCTGCAACTTGAACACGAACATTCATTCTATCTTTATTGTCCATACGTCGCTTATTGTTTATTCATCAGAGCAATACATTGCTCAACCTCTTTGAGCAGGTCGTCGATACGATCCTCTGCGATATTCGTCCCGCCTGATACATTAACGAATTTTTTTGCAGTTTCATTAGTTGCAACGGTTCGTTCGAGTTCAGCGACCTTCTCTGTTAATTTTTTGTTTTGTTTGCGAAGTTCCTGGTAGCGTAATTCACTCTTCTCCAGTAGGGCATTTAACCGTTTGTTATCGGCGATTACCACACTGATTTTCTGTTTCAATCTTTCAATTACTTCAAACAGTTGCATTGCAAACAATCTATTGTATACACCTCAAAAATAGTACATTTTTTTTGATTATACAATATATTCCTCAAATTTTTATTTAACAATTTCTCCGTACAGATCATATTGATCTGCCTCGGTTATTTTTATGTTGTAGAATTTTCCGACTTCGATATTTGATTCTGAGTTGATTAGAATCTCTCCATCGACTTCGGGCGAGTCGCATTCGGTACGTCCGATGGCATATTCGCCCTCGATGCGGTCTACGATGACTTTGTATATTTTTCCGACTTTGCTTTCGTTTATTTCCTGTGAGATTTGAGCTTGTAACTCCATCAGGATGTCTAATCTGCGTTCTTTCTCATCTTGCGGAACATCGTCTTGCAGATTTTCGGCCGAGTAGGTTCCCTCCTCCTCTGAGTAGGTAAAGGCTCCGAGTCTGTCGAATCGGGTCTGTTTTACGAAATCGCACAACTCATTAAAATCAGCATCACTTTCGCCTGGGTAGCCTACGATCATTGTGGTTCGCAGGGTGATTCCGGGTACCTTATTCCGAATCTTATCAATGGTGTTTTGGATTTGAACACCTGTGATATTACGTTTCATTGCTGAGAGTTGGTTGTCTGAAATGTGCTGAACGGGGAGGTCAAGATACTTGCACATTTTGGGTTCATCTCTGAGTACATCAAGCACATCTTCTGGGAATTGTGACGGATAAGCATAGTGCAGTCTGATCCACTCGAATCCGTCAATGGAACACAATTCTCTAAGCAGTTGAGCCAATCGTCGTTCGCCATAGAGGTCTATCCCATAATATGTCGAATCTTGTGCAATGACAATCAATTCTTTAACTCCTTTATTGGCTAATAATTCAGCCTCTTTTACCAGTTCCTCAATGGGGCGTGAACGGTGATTGCCGCGAATAAGTGGAATGGCACAGTAACCACATCTCCAATTGCAACCCT
>CAJGBR010000062.1 GCA_904501625.1 uncultured Rikenellaceae bacterium | reverse complement strand
GGTTAGCTGTTTGGTATTCTACGTGTGAAGTATTGATTGTGATACCACGTTCTTTTTCTTCCGGAGCGTTATCAATTGAGTCGAATGAACGCAATTCTGAAAGACCTTTCTTAGCCAATACTGTAGTGATAGCTGCAGTAAGAGTTGTTTTACCGTGGTCAACGTGTCCAATAGTACCAATATTTACGTGTGGTTTGGACTTGTCAAATTTTTCCTTTGCCATATCTGAAACTGTTTTAAAAATTATTATTTTTCTGCTTCAAGCTTTAATTCAATCAAAGTCAGATTACGACAAAGCCTATTTATCCTAGCTTCACGTAACCTGATTATTTCTGAGCGGAAGACGAGGTTCGAACTCGCGACCCTTAGCTTGGAAGGCTAATGCTCTACCAACTGAGCTACTTCCGCAAAATTCAATCTATCTTTATAAAACAAAATCCCCACTTATACAAACTTGCAGCACAAGTAGAGACTTCCTTTTACTTCATTTTAACCTTGTGGGAAGAGCAGGATTCGAACCTACGAAGACATAAGTCAGCAGATTTACAGTCTGCCCCAGTTGGCCACTTTGGTATCTTCCCAATAATCCAAGAACCTCTCTGATTAGATTGATAAATTCTGAGCCGATGGAGGGATTCGAACCCCCGACCAGCTGATTACAAATCAGCTGCTCTGGCCAACTGAGCTACATCGGCTTGTTTTCGGTGTGCAAAGTTACGGATTATTTTTTATTCTCCAAATAATTTTACACTTTTTTTTATTTTTCTCACAATTTTCTGTCAGACAGACCGACTTCAAATTGCAATCCTTTTCCAAAGAACCGGCACAAAGGTAGTGTAATTACTTTTATCAACCAAACAAATTGCAATATTTTTTTTGTTATTTATGAAAATTACTCTTCTTCGGTTACCGAAAACGGCTTCACACGTATTTCCAAGAACTCTTCTGTTGAGTCGGTTATCTTATAACGGTCATCGATTCTATGTCCTGACAACCAGACGATTTCACCATCTGACACTACCACTGTTTGACTAGATTTATCTGGCAACGACACTTTTTCATTAATAAGATAATCGCTAACCTTTTTCGAGCCTGACATTCCGAACGGCACAAACGAATCGCCATTCACCCAGCGACGAATTGTCAACGGCATTTTAATTTTTGCCACATCAAGTAGTGCAATATCAGCAGATCTTTTCACCGAATCAAGGTGTGTAGCATCACCACGCCTCAGTGTAAACACCATATTCCCGTGAACAAATGTTCCGTTCATCGAATCGACAAACAGTTCGCACATATCTTCTCCCACTATCGGCAAAATAATTACCTTTCCTCTATCGAAATATGCTGCATAATCAGGCGAGAAGAAACGTCTGCCTGATTCTCCGTTATTACAACAGTGTGCAACACTCTCTGCCACACTCGCATTGAATCCCCACGGCAACATCAACTCTCTCAACACAAATGCCAGCGGCAAATCTTCATCAATCTGTTCTACATCAATCACAATCTTATCACCGACACAACTCACCACCCTACTTCTCAATTTTTCGAGATAGTGACTGATAAACAACAGACACTCTGTCAGACGAGCAATATTTGCAGTCATCGTAGCTCCGAACACTGGAGATATTTCGCGAATCTTCGGTATTACACCTAGACGCAATTTGTTACGCAAATATTTTGTAGACGAGTTCGACGAATCTTCTCGATATGTTATTTTATGAGTAACAGCATACTCAACAATATCACGTCGCGGAGCAAACAACAGAGGACGAACGATGTGTCCATTAATATTGGATATTCCCGTCAATCCCTTTATTCCGCAACCACGAATCAGATTTATAAAGAATGTTTCCACCGAGTCATCGGCATTATGTGCAATGACAATTTTATCAAATCCATTTTCACTTCTGATCTTTTCAAACCACGTATATCTCAATCGTCGAGCTGCAACCTGAACCGACTCGCCCGTACGTTGCATTTCTGCTTGGGTATCAAACCTTATATTATATAGAGGTACTCCATATTTTTCACACTTCCTGATAAGAGCAGCCTCGTCCTCCATTGCCTCCTCTCCGCGTAACTGGAAATTACAATGTGCGACTGCAATATCAAATCCCCCACTCACCATCATATCCAACATCACAGCCGAATCTACTCCACCACTGACTCCGAGCAATAATCTATCCCCGTGGTCTAATATCTTATTATCCGAGATATATTTCAGAAACCTATTGTACAACATCGCTAAATCACATTAACCTCAAATGACAACTCAATTCCAAATTTAGACTTCACATCATCGCGAATTTCACGAGCCAAAGCCAACACTTCTGCACCTGTGGCACCACCATAATTCACTAACACCAATGCCTGATGCGGATAGACACCTGCATCTCCACGACGAAAACCTTTCCATCCCGATTTATCTATCAACCAGCCAGCCGGAACCTTTACCTTTACAGCATCAACAGGATACAATGTCACCTCAGGATAATTGCCACGAATTCTCTCAGCAACCTCGATTGGCACAATCGGATTTTGGAAAAAACTTCCGGCTGAACCTATCTCCGAAGGTTCAGGCAATTTTGCCCGTCGAATTTCAATAACTGCATTACGCACAGCTTCAAGAGTTGGAGACTCTCCACTCTGTCTCAACTTCTCTTCGAGATTTCCGTAACTCAGATTCAGCATTCCACGACGCGACATTTTGAACAAGACTGCAGTCACAACGACCCGCCCAGCCAATTCCTGCTTGAAAATACTGTTACGATATGTAAAACGACAATCCTCCACATCAATAAATTTCAAGCAACCATCATCTATCGAAAAATATTCGACACCACGAATTACATCTTTAGCTTCAGCACCGTAGGCTCCAATGTTCTGAACCGGAGAGGCACCAACCGTACCCGGAATCCCAGAAAGATTTTCCACTCCATACAATCCGTTCTTCACACAGTAGTCCACAAAATCATCCCACACAACACCAGCTTCAGCCCTCAACGTCACCCACCCGTCAACTTCCGCAAGAATCTCAATTTTACGATTAGCCATCGTAATGACCACTCCATCAAAATCTTCAGTGAACAACATATTGCTACCCTCGCCCACGACTAACCATTTTAGTGAGTTCTCTTTACAGAATTCCATCACCACTCCCAAATTGGCAACATTAGTCACTTCAGCCAAGTATTTTGCACGGACATCAAATCCGAATGTATTAAATTTTTTCAGCGATCCGCCAGCAAGTAAATTTATCATATACGTCAACTAATTGCCGTAAAGGTAATATTTTTATCGCAAAAAATCATCATTTGGTATAGTATTTTTATTTTCGAACAATTAATGCGAAATATTTAATGTGAAAAGAATAACAACTTTGAATAATATTTGCTACATTTGCCAATGAAAAAAATTTTTAAATTCTCAGACGATGGAAAATAGACTTCAAAAGCTGACTGAAAAACTCTATAATGAGGGATTATCAAAAGGCAAACAAGAGGCGGATAAAGTGCTAGAACAAGCTCACGCTGAGGCTCAGAGGTGCATCGACGAAGCTAATCGTCAAGCACAAAAAATCATAGAAGATGCACGACTCCAAGCCGAAGAATTGAAAAAGAATACAGCCACTGAAATTTCATTGGCTGCACGTCAGAGTATTGATGCCGTTAAGGAACAAATCCAAAATGTCATCTCAGGCAACATCATCAACGGAGCTGTCAGAAGTGCAAATGAAGACTCAGAATTCGTAAAGAATCTAATTTTGGAAATTGCCCGCAACTGGAGTTCAGATAAAAACATAGACCTTAAAATTATGTTGCCAGCGAGCAATCAGGAGTCTTTCATTAACTCGGTTCGTGAGATTCTCGCCCAACAATTAAATCAGGGGATAGAGGTTACTACAGGATCAATCAAATCGGGATTCCGTATCTCACCTAAAGATGGTGGTTACTATGTAAGTTTCACAGACGAAGATTTCAAAACACTGATTAGCGAATATCTGCGTCCACAAATCGCAGAAATGATCTTCGGCAAATAAATTAACGAAGATTATGAGCCAGAATTATTATTATCTCGTTGCTGGTCTCAAGGAGTACCAGATGGACTCTCAAATCAAGGGATTCGATGCACTTGCAATTCGGACCGAAATATTGGAACAGATTTCAAGTTCAGACCGAAAACTCGTTGATTTATTGTACAAACGTTATGATGTTGAGAATATTCTGTCTGCATTGGACGGTAAATCAACACATAATCCGTTGGGCAATATGTCGGCTGAAGAGATCAGACAAATAGTCGAGCAACCGGAAATTTCCAACTCGCCATTTGGGCAAATTATTCACAACTATAATAAGATTCATAAAAACGCCGAATCTCACGACACAACACAACGCATCGAAGATGAGCAAGAGCTGATTGATACACAGTTGTCACTATCTCACCAATTGTGGAAAACCTACTACGATTTGTGTGCGAAAAGCCACTCGTCATTTATTCGCCAGTGGGCAGAATTTGAATTAAACCAAAGAAATATCGTTGCTGCAATAAATGCCCGTAAAATAGGAATCAATCCTCGAGAAATTCTTGTTGGAGATGGTGAGATTGTAAATTCATTGTCGAAGAGTCAGTCTGCAGATTTCGGGCTTAAGGGTCAAATTGACTATATCGACCAATTGTTGCAGATTCTCGAATCGGACAATCTGCTCGAAAAGGAGAAACGACTCGACAAGTTGCGTTGGGATATCATCGAACAGATAATCACATACGAATATTTTACCATAAACCGGATACTCGGATATCT
>CAJGBR010000061.1 GCA_904501625.1 uncultured Rikenellaceae bacterium | reverse complement strand
TTTTGTTTTTAACCAAATAAAATCGCACATTTTTTAAAAAAAAGCATTTGTCGGTAGAGAGTGAATGATTCGGAATTAATTTCTCATTCTGTAGTGTTGTTTTTTGAGTCCTTCACCGATGAAAATTATGAACATACAGTGCAGGGTTAATGAGACGCAGTTTAATCGTTGGACAATAGATTTACATTTGTTATATCTTTTGTGAGAACGATTGGTATTTCCGAAGATTATTCCGCAGTTGTCGAGTTGTGCGATTCGTGAAAAGAATAAGCCAATAATCGAATCGTCACACTTCAGTGGAATAAGATAAAGTGTATCCGATTCGGGTTGTGTATCTGCAGTTACGATTTTAAACTGAGTGTAATTATTTGTTACATAGATATTTTTAATCATAGTCTGCTCGCGCTGGCAGATCCCCAGAGATTTGAAATCTGTCTGGGAAAGGGCCGTATTGTCAATCAGTCGGTGTCTCATCAATGCGTTACGGACCAGATGGTACATAAACGGAGAGTGTACACCGTGTCCTCGCCAATACTTTATTCTCGAGATCGATCTCAGTTTCGAGTAAAGTCGGAATGGGGTGAGTTTAAACGACATTGGGTGATGTTATTTTAACAATCCTGCAACGTATCCTGTCGAGAAGGCTATTTGAAGATTATATCCGCCGGTATCGGCATCAATATCCATAACTTCGCCTGCGAAATAGATTCCCTTTTCAATTCGTGATTCGAGAGTTCGCGGATTGATCTGCGAGCAGTCTACACCACCTGCTGTAACGATAGCCTCTTCAAATGGACGGTAGTCGGTAATTTGAAGTCTGAAATCTTTCATCGTATTGATCAGAGCCATCTTTTGTTCTTCGGTAAGTTTATCTACGAATAGTTTCGGATCGACTCCTGCTTCAGTGCATACAGGACGAATCATTGGACGTGGCATCATCTTTTCCATCAGAACTTTGACCATACCACCACGTGTAATATCTTCAATTTCGCGGGCAATGCGGTCTTGCAGAGTCTTTTTGCTCAGTGTCGGTTTGAGGTCAAGGCTTAATACTACATCGCGTTCTTCAATCAGTGCGTCAACAATTTGGCGACTTAGTTGCAGTACAATCGGGCCATCAATTCCGAATTCTGTAAACATCATCTGTCCGAATCTTTCATCGATTGATTGACCATCAATAATTAGGTCGAGATTGACATTTTTCAGTTCAAGACGTTTGAGTTCCGGCAGATATTTTTTGTCTGTTTCAAGAGCAACGAGTGCAGGACGTACCTCTTCGATTCGGTGTCCCATTCTGTTTGCCAGCAGATATCCGTCGCCGGTCGAGCCTGTTGCAGGGTAGGATACTCCACCTGTTGCGATAATTATCTTTTTGCAGTAGTAGCTCCAGGTTTCACTCTTTTCGGTAACTATCAGTTTATAACCAATCGAGCCGTTTCTTTCAATAGCACATACTTTGCTGTTGTAGAATATGCTTACCCCTGACTCTTCAATCCACTCTTTCAGACAATCGGCAACGTCCCAGGCCTTGCCGCTTGCCGGAAATACGCGACCTCCACGTTCAATGCTGATTTCCAGACCATTGCGTTCGAAGAAATCGATGGTGTCCATATTAGAAAACTCTTTCAGTGAATGAGAAAAGAATTCAGCATTGGCACGAACTTTTTCAAGAATTTCCTCTTGAGTTTTACTGTTTGTCAGGTTGCAACGTCCTTTGCCCGTAATTCGCAGTTTGCGTCCGAGTTTTTCCATTTTCTCGATTAGGGCAACTTTTACTCCTCTGCGTGCAGCAGTTCCGGCTGCCATCATTCCTGCCGGACCTCCACCGATGACTATAAGGTCGAATTCTCTCATTCCGAAAAAATATTTTTTAATAGTGAATTTTACTCTCTTTAATAGTACAAAGATAAAAAAACGTCTTAAGAATACGAAATCTGTAAATTTTTTTTTTAACTTTGTAATAGCAGGGGTGGATTGATTTTTGATTAATCTTGATATGTTGAATTAAAATATAAACGACTATGAACGAAGAAAAAATTTTGGAAGTAATGAAAAACGAGGCACGTGCGATGAAAAGTGCTGAAATTGCGACAATCTCGGGAATAGAAAAAACAGTTGTAGATAAATCGCTTAAAAAACTGATTGCCGACGGAAAAATTGAATCTCCCAAGAGATGCTTTTACCAGGCAAAGTAATGTGAATTGAAAAAATAATCTGTACATTTGTGGCATAATTCAGAAATTATGCCACTTATTTTAAATATAGAAACAGGAACTGAAGTCTGTTCGGTTGCACTATCTCGTTCTGGTCGATTAATTTCGCTGCGAGAGAATTCGCGTGAACGAAACCACGCACAAGAACTGGGTATATATATCAAGGATCTTTTCGAAGAGAATCAGATTGATGCAGATGACCTGGATGCAGTTGCTGTCGGAATGGGACCTGGATCGTATACCGGACTCAGAATCGGAGTCTCGATGGCTAAGGGTATTTGTTATGGTGCGAATATTCCACTGATCGCAGTATCCAGCTTGAGGTCAATGGTGAGGGTAGCTTTGGAGGAGTATGAAGCAGGATTGCTTGATATTGATGCTCTCGATACTGCATCGTTTTGCCCAATGATTGATGCTCGTCGAATGGAGGTTTATACCCAATTGTTCAATTCCAAAGTCGAAGAACTGTCTGGAGTAAAGGCTGAAATTATTGATAATGAGAGCTTCTTACAGTATGCCGATGGTCGGGAGTTTGTTATCTTTGGCAATGGTGCGGCAAAGTGTGTCGAGTCTCTGTCACACCTTAATTTGAAATATTGGGACGTGCAACCATCTGCGCGTGGAATGGTAACCGAATCTTTCGAAATGTTCAATCAGAAACAATTTGTGGATACGGCCTATTTCGAGCCATTCTATCTGAAAGATTTTCTTATTAACAAGTCTACCAAAAAGTTCTTTTAGAGAAATAATAATGAATAAGGATTCAAAAATATACGTAGCCGGTCACAGAGGTTTGGTGGGTAGTGCCATTGAACGAAATCTGCGAGCAAAGGGATACAATAATATTATTACGCGTACACACGCCCAGTTGGATTTGACAAATCAGAGTGCTACGGCTGAATTTTTCGCAACAGAAAGACCTGAGTATGTATTTGTTGCTGCTGCGAAGGTCGGCGGAATTATGGCGAATAACACATATCGAGCACAGTTTATTTATGAGAACATTATACTCGCTGCGAATGTTATTCATCAGGCCTATCTTCACGGAGTGAAAAAGTTGTTGTTTTTAGGCTCTACGTGTATTTATCCTCGTGATGCTCAGCAGCCTATGCCGGAGGATTGTCTGTTAACCTCGCCGCTTGAATACACAAACGAACCTTACGCAATAAGCAAAATAGCAGGTCTGAAAATGTGTGAGGCGTATAATATGCAGTACGGAACAAACTTTATTGCCGTAATGCCGACCAATTTGTATGGCCCAGGAGATAATTTCGACTTGGAAAAATCACACGTATTGCCGGCAATGCTCCGCAAATTTCATTTGGGAAAATGTTTGATGGAGGGTGATTTAGATGCATTAAGACGCGATTTCGATTCGCGTCCCGTAGAGGGTGTAGATGGCAGCGATATCAATGCTGTAATAAGCAAACTCGAAAAGTATGGTGTCTCAAAATCATCAGTGGAAATATGGGGAACAGGTACTCCGCTGAGAGAGTTCTTGTGGAGCGAGGATATGGCTGATGCCTCGGTCTTTGTGATGGAGAATGTTGATTGGAATGACCTCTCAAACGGTATGATTGAACCTCGTAATTGCCATATAAACATCGGAACAGGTAAGGAACTCGCAATCGGTGAACTTGCCGGACTTGTTGCCGAAAAGGTTAATTATAAGGGAAATATAGTGTTCAATACGGATAAACCTGATGGAACACCCCGAAAATTGACAGACCCGACCAAACTGCACACATTGGGTTGGCATCACAAAGTTGAACTACCTGACGGAATCGAACGTCTCTATAATGTCTATATTTCAGGTCTGATGGCCGAAGGACGTTGATAGAGTTCGACGTGAAAAATTCGTGCTGAAGCTATAAGGTTGTCGAATACGTCGGCAACCTTTTTTTCGTATTCAACAAATGACTTATCCTCTGTAAATGCATAAATCTCCAACATTAGTCCGTTTTCTGAAGATTGGAGATATCTGACCGATATGGGCAATTTTTCGTTGATGTTCGGGTTGGCACGCAGATAGGCTACGATATAGTTGCGATAGAGTGCCAAATTGGTGATAAACGGATTATAGTTGTTTACTTTTGCCAATGACTGCATCGTATCTGCCAGTGGAGCAATCCACGGGTGAGTATTTATTTCTTCTATCTCATTCTGAGTCAATGCCCTTACACTGAGAATGTTAATCATTAACGGTCGTTTAAATCGACGACCATCACTCTCTTCCATATTACGCCAATTAGTAAACGGTTCGCTGACCATTTTGTATATAGGAATCAATGATAGAGTGTTATCCCAGTTTTGTACCTTTACGCTGTTGAGGTTTATGTCGGTGACAACACCATCTGTACCAGCAGAGGGAATTTCGATCCAGTCGCCCTTTCGTACCATATCCTGAGCTGCTAACTGTATCGAGGCAACGAATCCCAATATGGTGTCCTTGAATACAAGTGTAATGACTGCGGCCGTGGCACCGAGATATACCAACAGATCTTCGGGGTTCATATCAAAAATCATCATAAAGATAAGAATTCCACCAATGACATATAGAATTACCTTACAACTCTGAATGTATCCCTTTATAGTCTGGTCGGGCATTCGTGATTCGTAGACATCGTTGAGAGCATCAAGAAACGAACATATTGTACGGATAATCCTGAATGTCAAAATGGACCAAAGAATGACATAACAGATTCGGACTGTGTCGGGAGTGTAACCGATAAGAATGCTCTTGGCAAAAATTAAAATGATTATAAACGGAATGAGTCTTATGGCTCGTGAAAAGAATTTTCTCTCTTCGAGAAAATCGTCCCATTTGGTCGATGAGTGTTTTACGCCCTTCAGCACTGCCTTTAGTAAAATCTTAGTGCTGATCAGGTTTATGAT
>CAJGBR010000060.1 GCA_904501625.1 uncultured Rikenellaceae bacterium | reverse complement strand
CGTTGTTTGATAGGGTGCAACAAATTCTTGACGGTAATCACGGCGGCTATGAACAAGCCGCCATTACCCCTCAATTCCCATTGAAAGGACATATCTTTTACAACGGTCATATGCTGACGGGCTACACGGTCAAAAAGAAGAATCTGGACTATTATAAATATAGCGGTAAAGACGGTTCGGTCAATGTATCAGCGAAAGAACTACACGCAAAGTATTCCGAACTGCTCGACCGTTTCAATGTGCCTATGGAACTTATCCCAACGCTGGTTGAGGTGTTGAAGCAAAAGTTTGCCGAGAAGGAGAATACGCAGGAAGATGACATCAATGCGGTAAAGAAACATCTGGCAACTATCAATACCTACATTAAGACGGCTAAAAAGAACTTCGCAATAGGCAAAGTGGACGAAGATGCGTACAGCAGTGCCATCGCCGATTTGGAGGCTGAAAAACGCGCTACAGAGGCAGAGTTGGAAAAAATCTCGGTGAACCTCTCGAACCTTGCGTCTTATATTGAAGATACAATCAGAATTGCTTGTAATTTAAGCAGTTATTGGAATATGGGCGACTTTGAAACCAGCCAAAAGATACAAAAAATGGTCTTTCCTAATGGGGTTAGATGGGACAAAGAAAATAGGGCTTATCTAACCGACTTTGGAAATTTGTTCTTTGATTTAATGTTCAGTGTATCAGATAATTACAAAAACGAAATCGCACAAAAAAAGGACGAATCCTGCGATTTGTCCTCTTTAGTAGCGGGGGCAGGACTCGAACCTGCGGCCTTTGGGTTATGAGCCCAACGAGCTACCAACTGCTCCACCCCGCGATGTTTTTATCGACTGCAAAGGTAGCATATTTTAAGTCAGATTCCAAATAAAAATAGCTTTTTTTTCAAACATCAACTATATCCGTCTGATATGCAACAATTTCTATTTACATATTAACGACTCACAAACCAATTCCGAAAGGTCTTTTACCGGAATTTGGCTAACTTTAGCGAAAGCCTTCTTACACAATGGACACGACGTTATGAGGGTTTGAGCACCTGTTGACTCGAAACAAGCAGCCGCATCTGAGGCTATCTTGTAAGCCTGAGGTGTTCCGATAACTGTATTGGCCAAACTCGATCCACAACATAACGAATGTTCTGAATGTTCATCAGCTTCTCGCAACGAAGCGACGGCTTCGATTACCTCTCGCGGAGCTGCATAAATTCCACTACCACGACCCAATTCACAAGGATCGTGATAAGTCACGAGGTTACCATTATTTTTGACTGACAGACGTCCTTGGGATATCAGTTCCAAGATATACTCAGAATGGTGCAACACTCTAATTCCTTGAAGATTATACTCCTCTTTAAACACCTTAAGACAGATCGGACAAGATGTCACAAGAGTTTCTATTTGATGTTTTCTGAATAATTCAGTATTCATTTGCATCATTTTTCTTGCACCATCAATATCTCCTGCTAGCATCAGCGGTCTTCCACAACAGATTCCGCCATCACGATCAGCATTCCAAACATTCTCTCTGGCACTTTCGAAAATTCTATCCATCGAGTGCAATATACGAGGAGAAAGTGATGTCATACAACCCGCAAAATAACCAACTTTTCCGCTACCAGAAGATGTATCCAGTTGATTGGCATAACTATATGGATTTGTTCCCAAACGCAACAACGTTCCTTGACGGCGATTAAGTCGAATTGTATTCAGGTCTATTCCTACTGGACAACGTTGTTCGCATCGACCACACATAAGACAATTATCTGCAGTCTTGTACTCTAATGTTCCCTGACGACAATCTCTCAAGAAGTAGACCGATTGCATATTATTTACACCCGCAGAAGACTGCATTTGGCAAGGATCAATGCAAATTCCGCATCTTGAACAAGCTGCAATCTGAAAGTCATCGACCGTAGATTTCTCATTTTTGGCTCTGACTCCATAATTTTTAAGGAATATATGTGGAATCTCAGCAAAGATGTGCAAGTATCTTGAGAATGGTAACGACACCATAAATATACCCAGAACAATAGAATACAACCACCACAGAGGCAGTTCAATCATATCAACCGGACAAATATTTGCCATAAGATCACCTACCGACGAAGTCAAGAAACTACCACCACCGTGGGCTCCGCACGTAGCACTCTCTGCCAGCAGACGAGCAGGAAATATCAACCATAATGAACTCAATGCCAATCTATCACCGAGTGTATGACGCGTAGTCTTTTTCATTCCCAATAGTTTTGATTTCAGACGTTTGGTCATTGCAAGTCCCACCGAAATCAAAATTATCAGCAACAAAGCATCCATAAGCGGAGCATAATCAATGTTATGCACTACTCCTTCGGGTGCTATCGGGAAAAAATATCTAAAAAACACGTGAACATATAGCGGAACAAAATCATTCGCAAGATAGGTTGCAGTTTCGAGTTGGCCTACCAATATCAACAAAAACCAACCAAATGCTAGACTCATATGCATATAACCCAATCGAAGATTAACCTTGTAGATCTTCAAATGGAGCAGACATTCTGTGAAACACTCTTTGACAGCCTTCAGAGATTTGACCGTAAAGAGAGATTTTCGAATTAGCAATTTTTCATCGGAGGTCAATCCCAAATACCAACGGACATACTTAAATATCAACGTAGCAAAGAGGAATAATACTCCCAGCGAAAATGGTATTACGAATGGATGAAAATAGGTATTCATTTTCAAAGTATTCTTCGAAGAGTTAAAATTACGTTTCGGGTATTAATTCCTCGAGGGCAGATAATAAAACACTTTCCGCAAAGCATACATTTTTCTGCCTCCTCACGTGCCTTATCATATTCTCCTCGGCGAACAAGCGTGTGCAACTGCCTGAAATTAAAGTCTGTAAGATTACCTGCAGTACAAGTTGCAGTACAACACCCACACGCAATGCACGAAATCAACGATTCCTCGGCTTCCTGCAATTTCAATGCGATAGTCATATCATTTGCATCAAGATCAATCGACCGCTTAGTCACAATGTTGTATCCCCACTTCATCGGTTAACGATTTTTAAGGTAATCTAATACACTATGGGAACACGAGGTAGCATCGTGAAGTGTCTCGCTGATATTTTTCGGAGCCTTGACTGTTCCGACAAGGAAAACTCCGTCACACGCCGTAATATTGCTGAGGTCAAACGGATTTCGTGGTTTCATAAAGTTGCTCAATCTGAGATCTAAACCACAATCTGCCGAGAAGACACGATTGCTTCGACCTGCACAGAAACCCACCATCAACACCAACATATCTACGGTCATTCTCAACGGACGGCCTACCAGAGTATCCTCAGCCTTAATTTTCACACGACCATCTATTGTCTGTGCAGCTTCAGAGATTCTTCCGCGAATGTGATTAATACCATATTTTTGCTGAGATTCACGGTAGAGTTCCTCATAGCCAGGGCCAAACATACGCATATCCATATAGAGATTATACACCTCACAATCAGGATAGAGTTGTTTGATTTCAATAGCTTGTTTCACTCCCGTCACGCAGCACACCCGCGAACAATGATTCTGATTGACCTTCTCATCTCGTGAACCAACACAATGGAGTATTGCCACACGTTTTGGAGCCTCTCCTTGTTTTGTCAAGACCTTACCCTGCTTAAACATCTGTTCGAGATCTACCGATGTGACTACGTTATCATAAATTCCATATCCGTACTCTTCTTTTATCGTAGCATCAAACAACTCAAATCCCGATGCAACGACAATGGCATCTGCAGTCAGTTTTTGTCCATCACTAAGTGTAACTCCTTTGCCCTGAGCATCAATATGTTCAACATTTGTCGAGCACATCAATCGGCTACCGGATTTTTTATACTCATCAACAAGACGATCTAAAACCTCTGATGCTGGAGTAAATGTAGGGAACAATCGATCCCAATTATTCAATTTACCACCTATGTTTTTTTCACGTTCGATTACAAGTGTCGATACGCCCATTGACTCAAGTGTCGAGGCTGTCTTCATTCCAGCAATGCCTCCACCTATTATAATTACTTGTTTGCTCATTTAGTCCAAGATTTGAGTTCAATATTATCAAACGGAGATGTTTCAGGTCGATCAATAAATTTTCCGTTATTGCCGAGATATTTTGCACCTGGATCATACTCGATTCCAAGTTTATCCAGCAGAGGTTCTACGGGCACCTGATGCATCTGCATACCCAATTCCCACGGATCATAACCCAAAACCAATCCGGCCATCTCCTCATATGTCAACACTGGGATTCCTTCACCATTCTGGCCATAAGCGATACCCTCCATTTCGCGGATTGCATACTGCCACTTATCCAAGAACATCGAACAGCCCGGACAATTGGTCACAATAAAATCGGGTTTATACGGAGACATACTCTCCAATTTATGTTTTGAATTTGAGATCGAATATCCACGATTTGCCATTACCAAATAGTTTCTGAAACCGAAACCGCAGCAGTGTCGGCGTTCGGGATAATCGACACTCTGTCCGCCCCAGGCTTCAACCATTTCACTTAGCACCTTTGGGAATTCTGCACCACCGTGACTCGAACGTGGAAATATCTTATGATAGTGACAACCGATATGATCAACTACTTTCAAAGGCTCACCAGTCTCTTTATTGACAAGTTTACGCACTCCGAGTTCTGCAATCTGTTTTCGGTGATGATGAATTACATCAGAGGTGTGGGCTACGTTCTCTGGAATCTTAAACTCGCGACCTGTTGCCTTATAAAGATATTCGCGTGTTCTCTCAAGCGTTTCGGGAAACTCGTGCCAGGTCGAAAGAATCTCAGAATAGATACCAAAAGAGGTCACACACGAAACAGCAAAATTAGTCATATTGGCTTCGGTCATCAATGCAAATTGCCTTGCCACCACGGTCATAATTGTCTCCAAAGGAACAATATCCGAATGGTAACCAATACCTGTACAAGAGGTGTGGTTTGCATCATCTAACACATTGCGTTTAAGGTCATTGCGTAATATATTCAGAAATGCCTGCTCCGAACCCGGAAAGAAATTCTGGCGAATACAGCTACGTACATAAAAATAATTGTCATCGGCTACCTCTTTTTGGTAGTCACTCCAGCGTTTAATGAATTCCATTATGAGTTCCGTTATTT
>CAJGBR010000059.1 GCA_904501625.1 uncultured Rikenellaceae bacterium | reverse complement strand
CAAGGCCAACCTGGTCAACGTCCGCAAGGTCAATGGGGTCAGGGCCAACCCGGTCAACGTCCTAAGATGTTTACAATGGAATCGTTGTTGAACGAAAATATTCAAAATTACATCAAGAGCAATTACCAATTTGCAATGATTACAATCATCGAACGTTTCTCGAATGGTTATATGATTACAATTGCCACAGGTCGTGACACCAGTGATAGTCTAATTTTTGCACTTGACGGAAGATTCATTCAAAAGGCTCAACAATAGTCAACTATTGAATTCTTTTTTAGAATAAAATCACCGAAAGTTTTCTATCTTTGTAGCCTCTATTTAAGACTATATGATGAAGATTTTCGGTGATTTTTTTACATTTTTAAAACGCATATTGCTTGTGTATTGCCTGCTTATGGCGTGCCGAGTATTGTTCTACGTTTTCAATTACGAATTATTGGGAGCCATCTCACTCAGTGAAATCCCAAAACTGATTAAAGGTTCTCTAATTTTTGATTCGGTTTCGGTATTTTATGTAAACATTCCTGTTCTGCTTGCATCGCTGTTACCGTTCCGATTCCGATCAAACAACCGCTACCAGAAATTTCTGTTGTGGCTATTTGTCATAACAAACGCTGCAGGGCTTATTCTCGCAGTAGCCGACATCGTTTACTATCCCTTTAAACTCGCCCGAATCGCATCTGATGACCTCGTACTCACCCAAGAAGGTAATTTTGGTTCACTAATGTTGCAGTTTGCCGTAGACTATTGGTGGGGATTCCTAATCTATTTTGCACTTATTGCACTCACTTGGATCGGTTTCAGAAAAATTAAATACAAGAATGCAACTATCAGAAACAATTTTGCATATTATGTTTCACAGACACTGCTGCTGCTGATTGCCACATTCATAGCCGTAGTACTGATTCGAGGCAATGCAATCAAAGGCACATACCCAATTTCGCCAAGTGAAGCCACAAAATATGCCCGTCCCGAATTAATCTCTCTGATACAGAGCAATCCATTTATGCTGGTCAGAACCATTGGAAGCAAGGATAAACTCGAAATGCCTCAGTATATGGAGGCTGCTGTAGCCGATTCGATATTCAATCCAATTCAGCAAATCAAGCCTAACGAACTGCTCGGAGGTCGCAGACCCAATATCGTTCTCGTTATTCTGGAGAGTTTCGGCACTGCTCATATCAAGTCACTCTCTGAAGTATATCCCAAGCAACAGGAATCTCAAACTCCGTTTTTAGATTCACTGATAAATCAGGGATTTGTGTTTTCAAATACCTATCAGACAGGTCGACGTTCGATTGATGCAATGCCATCGTTATGGGCATCGCTTCCCTCTTTCAAATTGCAGTTTCTCTCCTTCCCGCACGCAGCATCATCAACCATTCACGGGTTACCTAAAGCACTTGCCGAGCTGGGTTACACCTCTGCATTCCTACACGGAGGGTCAAATCGCAGTATGAACTTCCAGAGCTTCGGACTTCAATGCGGTGTATCCGAGTTCTGGTTCCGTGAAGACTACGAGAAGGAGTTCGGCTCAAAGGGATTCGATAACCATTGGGGAATATTCGACCATATTTTCCTGCCATACGCAGCAGATAAAATTGCAACTCTCAAGGAACCATTCTTCGCTACGGTATTCACACTGTCATCACACCACCCTTATGTAATTCCCGATGAATTCAAGGGAAAATTTCCAAAGGGGACTACCGACATTGACGAAACCATTGCTTATTCGGACCACGCACTTCGAATATTTTTTGAACAAATATCCCAAAAACCATTCTATGATAATACGCTGTTCGTATTTGTAGCCGACCACGCATCGGGTGCCGATAACGAAATTTATAATAAAGTCCCTCGCAATTATCGAATCCCACTATTGTTCTATATGGCTGACGGTTCATTCAAAGGTCGTTGCAATAAAATGGCAAAACATCTCGATTTTATGCCAACGATATTGGGATTGCTCGGTTACGAAAAACCGGTCTTCTCACTCGGCCGAGATCTGTTTGACGAAACGACAACACCCAGAGGAGTCATCTACAGCAACGGAACATTCAATCTTGTCAGCGATTCACTCGTAGTTATGTTCGATGAAAAAAAGATAATCGGAGCTTATAACTACCTCAACGACCCGATGCTCGAAAAGAATATTGCAGACCAACTCTCAGAACAAGAACTTAATGCAGACTATATCAAAGCATATATTCAACAATACTATCGTTATATCAAGCAGCGTAATTTCACTGCCGATAAAAAATAATACCTCAAAATGAGAATCTTAATCCAACGTGTCTGCCGTGCAAGCGTCACAATCAACCAACAAACCGTAGCCAATATCGGACAAGGACTACTCGTACTTGTCGGAATAGAAGAGGCCGATAATGATGATGATGTAAAATGGCTGGCTCAAAAGTTAGTAAAGATACGATTGTTCGACGACTCTGACGGAGTTATGAATATCGACTTGTTGACAATACAAGGCGAGTTGTTGATTGTCAGTCAGTTTACGCTGCACGCTGCCACTAAAAAGGGTAATCGTCCATCGTACATCAAGGCAGCACGTCCCGAACACGCCATACCACTATATGAAAAATTCATCAATGAGTGTCATCAACTAATGGGACGCCCTCCTCAAACTGGACAATTCGGAGCTGATATGAAGGTCGAACTGATTAACGATGGCCCCGTAACAATTTGGATTGACTCTAAAAACCGCGAGTAGATATGACTATCAATGAAGCCCAAACTGCAATAGATAAATGGATTAAACAGTATGGAGTCCGCTATTTCAACGAGCTGACCAATATGGCCATATTGACTGAAGAGGTTGGCGAAGTAGCCCGAATCATTGCCCGCAAATATGGCGAACAATCATCAAAACAGAGCGACCTCGACAAAAAATTAGAAGATGAACTGGCTGACGTTCTATGGGTAGTAATCTGTCTGGCCAATCAAACAGGTATTGATTTGGAAGAGGCTTTGATTAAAAACATCGAGAAAAAAACTCTCCGAGATGCAAATCGTCACCTCGAAAATGAGAACCTAAAGTAGAATCTGATGAATTCGCTGAAACAAGATAATCTGTTCGACCTGATTAAAAGTCTGAGCAAAGCTGAAAAACGCAATTTTAAACTCTATGCCAACCGTCAAAACGGAAATCACGAAGCAAAATTCATTCAGCTTTTCGATGCAATGGACTCGCTACTCGAGTATGATGAGGCTAAAATAATGAAACGTTGTCCCGTAACCAAGTTACAACTTTCTAATATGAAGGCTCATCTGTATAATCAGATTCTTGTCAGTCTGAGATTGCTCAATGTTCAGCACAACTCGATTCTGCAAATTCGAGAACAGATGGATTTTGCACGTATCCTATACGACAAGGGACTCTACAAACAAAGCCTGAAGGAACTAGATAAGGCAAAAACTATGGCCCTCGAATACAACCAATATACGCTGGCACTCGATGCAATAGAATTCCAAAATGTAATCGAATCACTCTACCTTAACCGCAGTATGGCTGACAATGTTGAATTTACTCGTCAGGCAAAAGCACTCTGCAACAATGTCGCAAATTGCAACGAACTATCGGCAATATCGCTGCACCTATATAGTCTTTACCAACAGCTGGGCTATGTACGTTCAGAGAAAGATCTCAATCTGATTAACCAATATTTTAGCGTAAAATTAAATCAATACCGAGATTCAAATTTGTCATTCTCCGAAAAGTTTTACTACTACCAATCAATGGTGTGGTATAATTATATTTTGCACAACTTTCGGAATTGCTATCGTTATGCACGCAAATGGCTTGATCTGTTCGAGACCAATCCGAATATGAAAGAGTTGATGTATGACAACTACATCTACGGATTCTCAAAACTGCTTGACGGAATCTTTCTAATGAACAATCATAAACGAATGGTTGCAGCTCTGAATATGTTCCAATTCGAACGACTCAATGCAGACAAATACAACAGAAACGTCAAATTGATTGCCGACACCATATATTATTACAATAAGATTAACCTCTATTGTATGGAGGGCAATTTTGATCAAGGCATTCAGATTATTCCCACAATCGAACAGTTTATTACCGAGAATTACAACAATCTCGAACTGCACAAACGAATGTTGTTCCATTATAAGATTGCGTGCCTATATTTCGGAAGCCGACAATATGATCTCTGTATCGAACAATTGCGTAAAATAAATGAAACCAAAGATCCAAGAATCCGACGCGATCTGCAATGTTTTGCCAGGATTCTGACACTTATCTCACACTACGAATTGGGACTTGATCACAATATAGGTTATCAAATAAAATCACTCTATTCGTTTCTTGTACGTATGAACGATCTTCACACTGCCCAAAATGAGATTTTAGGTTTCATTCGCCGAATGACTACAATCAACGAGAACGAGTTCAAATCTGAACTGATTAAACTTTACAACCGTCTGAAGAATCTCGAATCACACCCCTACGAACGTCGAATATTTTTCTACCTAGACATCATTTCGTGGCTGGAGAGCAAAATCGAAGGGGTGTCAATGGAGCAAATCATCAAACGCAAATTCCGCAACCAGCAAAAACAAATTCTGACAGAGAAAAATTCATAACAACGTAATGAAAAAAATTGAAAATAAAGACCTTGGAAGATTGACTGTCGAAGAATTTTCTGTGGCAAAAAAACGACCAATAATTTTGATTGCCGACAATATTCGCAGTTCAAATAATGTCGGTTCATTATTCAGGACTGCCGATGCATTTGCCATTGAACAGGTTTGGTTGTGTGGCATTACGGCCACTCCACCCGACCGAGAGATACACAAGACTGCCCTGGGTGCAGAACTTACTGTCCAATGGCGAAAGTTTGCTACGACCGTTGAGGCCATCAACGAACTCAAATCTATGGGTTACACAGCCATCGCTGTGGAACAGGTCGAGGGAGCCTGCTCGCTTGAAGGTTTTACACCTCCGAATCAGGGGTGCGGACTTGTGCTAGGTAACGAGGTCAAAGGTGTCGATCAAGAGGTTGTCGATATGTGTGATATGGCTATTGAAATACCTCAGTGGGGCACTAAACATTCGCTGAATGTTTCGGTCTCGGCAGGAGTCGTCTTATGGCAATGTATTTCTAAAGATTTATAATTATGTCTCGATACTTTTTGTCACTGCAATATCTTGGCACAGCATACTGTGGTTGGCAGTCGCAACCCAAACAACCTTCAGTACAACAAACCGTAGAGAATGCTCTGACTAAACTTTTAGGTTGTCCGACTGCTATTGTTGGTGCCGGCAGAACTGATACCGGAGTCCACGCTTCTTATTACGTAGCTCACTTCGATTCTGAAAAAAATATTGAAGATCACTCAGATGATTTTATATATCACCTGAATTGCATACTTCCTCACGACATCTCGGTATTGGGCATAAGACGTGTATCCGATGATGCCCACGCCAGATTCGATGCCATAAGCCGTCGATATGACTACTACATCACACTGAAGAAGAATCCGTTTGTCAGACAAACTACGATGCATTTCAGTGGAGAATTAAATATCGAAACAATGAATCAAGCTGCCAAACTATTGTTGACAACCAGCGACTTTACATCATTCTGTAAATTACATTCAGATAATAAGACAAATGTGTGTGATGTAACCTATGCACATTGGCAATTACGTGATGACAACATATTGGTGTTTACGATTGAAGCAAATAGATTTTTAAGAAATATGGTTCGTGCCGTAGTCGGTACGTTGCTTGAAGTTGGGCGAGGCAAAATGACCATCGAACAATTTGCCGAAATAATCGAAAAAAAAGATCGTTGTGCAGCATCTTCTTCAGCACAACCTCAAGGTCTATTCCTCAGCGGAATAAAATATCCTTATTAGAAATTTAATCGCTTTATGATAAAGTATCTTTTGATTGTTGGAATTGGTAGTTTTTTCGGAGGAGTGCTGAGATATTATATTTCTACTCTTATGAAAAATATCGTTAGCAATGCATTCCCGTGGGGAATATTAACAGTCAATTTACTCGGATGTTTTATTTTTGGTGTTCTGTTCGCCCTGTTCAATAAATATAGTTCAACGAGTACATCTTGGTGCTTACTGCTGACAACAGGATTTTGTGGAGGCTTTACAACATTTTCAACTTTTGCCAATGATAGTCTACAAATGTTACAGAATGGTAATGTTGGTAGTTTTATTATATATGTATTAACAAGTATTGTCGTGGGGATTGTTCTGATTGCGTTGGGATATTATATTGTTAAATGATTTGTCGCAGAACTTTTATCACATAAGTATCCTAACAAATAAAAAAATATGTAAATTTGT
>CAJGBR010000058.1 GCA_904501625.1 uncultured Rikenellaceae bacterium | reverse complement strand
TCTCCCAATAATTTAAGGAAGAGTATGGAATCTCCGACTTATGAAGAATTATCCAAGATGGATAGAGAGATGACTGATTCAATTAAAAGAGCATTGGATACCGAAACTTTTGATAACGCCATATTGCCTTTTTATATGTCATGTCGTCATATATTAGATAATGGTTCGGTGCTAACTAAAGGCGATTCTACGCGAATAAAATTTCTGATAAATCCAAGAAAGATAATTCGTTTTGAAGCTTTCGGATATGGTGAGGCTTCACCTGAGGATATCAAAAAGGGGGAATGGATAATTACCGTAAGACCTGAAAAAACAATGCATCTTAAATTCCGAATAACACTTGTAAATGGATCCTCAACAATGTCAGGCCAATTCTTTGTAGTGGTTGATAATCCTAATGAAATCAAAGCTGAATACAAACAATTGCCACGTGAAAAGAGAACTGCATACATAAAAAAACTTGTGGGAGAGGAATTTTACGACAAATGTATGAATGAGTGTAAAGAGTACAATAGGGTCAACTTTAAACCTTTCAGTACGAGCAGTCAAAACATTCCATTGAGTTGGTAATTCAATAATCAAAAATACTACTAATATGAAATTACAATCATTTTTAGGCCTAGTGCTTGTAGCAGTATTGGCTATCGGTAGCGTAGACACAGCATCTGCTCAACGCGAAAAAAAGAATCGCAGAAAAAAAGCTAAAATTGAGAACGTCGAAAATGCCAAAATCCCCAATGATGTTAAGAGGATATTGGATTCTATTACTAATGATAAAAATGAATTGGCAAGGCGACAGAGAGCATTAGATGCACAAAAAAAGGCTCAAGCTGCAGAAACTTTTGACAATGCAAAATTGTCGAACGGGGGCTTTTGGAAATATGTATTGGATAATGGTTCGGTACTTGTTAAAGGTGATTCTACGCGAATAAAATTTCTGATAAATCCAAGACGGATAATTCGTTTTGAAGTTTTCGGTTATGGCGAGGCTTCACCTGAGGATATTCAAAAAGGTGAATGGATAATTACCATAAGACCCGAAAAAACGATGCATCTTAAATTCAGATTGACATATTCCGACGGACAATCATCGATGGCAGGAAAATACATTACGGTGACTGATGATCCACAAAAATTCAAAGATGAATATAAAAAATTACCTTTCTATCAGAGAAATGCATTCTATCGAAAATTTGTGGGAGAGAAATTTTATGATGAGTGCGAGAAGGAAATTCTAGAGTATAATAAGGCAAATTATACTCCCATAGCCATTGGCAGTGACGGCAAACAACTTAAGGCACGTGAAATTCGTTTTAAATAAATTTTACTAATATGAAATTACAATCATTTTTAGGCCTGCTGCTTGTAGCAGTATTGGCTATCGGTAGCGTAGACACAGCATCTGCTCAACGCGAAAAAAAGAATCGTAGAAAAAAAGCTAAAATTGAGAACGTCGGAAATGCCAAAATCCCCAATGATTTTAAGAGGATAATGGATTCTATTGCTAATGATAAAGATGAATTGGCAAGGCGACAGAGAGTATTAGATTCACTTAACAAGGCTCAAGCTGCAGAAACTTTTGACAATGCAAAATTACCTTATGGTGTAAGCTGTCATTATGTATTAGATAATGGTTCGGTGCTAACTAAAGGCGATTCTACGCGAATTAAATATCTGATAAATCCCAAAATGGTAATTCGTCTTGAAGTTTTCGGTTATGGCGAGGCTACTCCTGAGGATATCAAAAAGGGTGAATGGATAATTACCGTAAGACCCGAAAAAACAATGCATCTTAAAACCAGATTGACATATTCCGACGGTCAATCAACAATGGCGGGAAGATATATTCTGGTGGTTGATGATCCACAAAAATTCAAAGATGAATACAATAAATTGCCACGTGAAAAGAAAAATGAATTCTACAGACAAGCCATAGGAGAAACATTTTATGATGAATGCGAGAAGGAACTTAGAGAGTACAATAGGAACAACTTTAAACCTACAATTACCGACGCAAACGGAAATCGACTTCAGGTGCGTGGAGTGCGTGGAGCAAGATAGAAATTCGTTGTAGTATTTCAAAGTTTTGGCTGATAATGAAAAATATAATTATCAGCCAAATTTTTCTTTTAAAACTAAATCAGACAGCATTTTTGCAAGTTTCAAAATTTAAACATACCTTTGCAAGATATGTTTAGGGCCTATGACCTTTGAAATTTTATCAAAAGACTTGTGCAGTAGTGCTCGTGCCGGAATTCTGACAACAGACCACGGCTCGATAGAGACTCCTATTTTTATGCCAGTAGGCACTGTGGGCAGCGTTAAAGGTGTATTCCACCGAGAACTAAAAAATGATATCAATGCACAAATCATTTTGGGCAATACCTATCATTTGTACCTGCGTCCTGGTTGTGACACACTACGTCAGGCCGGCGGACTGCACAAATTCTGCAATTGGGACAGACCAATTCTGACCGATAGTGGAGGATTTCAGGTATTCTCATTGGCTTCGGCTCGAAAACTCTCAGAAGAGGGGTGTCGATTCCAATCCCACATCGATGGATCAAGACATTTGTTCACGCCTGAAAATGTTATGGATACACAGCGTGCTATCGGAGCTGACATTATGATGGCATTCGATGAGTGTCCTCCGGGAGATTCTTCCATAGAATATGCTTCAAAATCTCTTGATCTGACCTGCCGTTGGCTTGAACGTTGTTTCAACCGTTTCGAACAGACTTCTCCTCTGTATGGCTACAAACAGACTCTGATTCCCATAATTCAGGGATGCGTATACGAAGATCTCAGAGTAAAATCTGTTGAGTTTATCAAGCAATTCAATCCCGATGGTTACGCCATCGGAGGACTTGCCGTAGGCGAACCAACAGAACAAATGTATCGTATGCTCGAAGTCGTAGATCAGGTTATCCCTACAGACAAGCCTCGTTACCTGATGGGAGTCGGAACTCCGGCCAACATCATCGAAGGCATCGCCCGCGGTGTGGATATGTTCGATTGTGTAATGCCAACCCGAAACGGTCGTAACGGAATGTTATTCACAACGGAAGGCGTTATCAATATCCGAAACAAAAAATGGGAAACCGATTTCAGTCCAATTGATCCTGCAGGCATCACCTTCGTGGATACGACATACACTAAAGCTTATTTGCGACATCTGAACATTGCGGGCGAAATGCTGGCTGCTCAGATAGCCTCTATTCACAATCTGGGCTTCTATCTGTGGCTGGTCAGAGAGTGCCGACGAAGAATCATTGACGGAACGTTTACTCAGTGGAAAGATGCTGCAATAGAAAAATTTATGAGAAGATTATAGTTATTTACTGAATATAATGAAACTCAATGAGATAAAATGGCCCGGAATTAAAATTCTGGACAGATACATAATAGGCAAGTTCCTCGGCACATATGTAATGGCATTGCTATTCATCATTGTGGTGGTGGTAGTGTTTGACATTGCCGAGAAGATGGACGACTTCATCGAATTGAAGGCTCCGCTGCGAGAAATTGCCTTTGGATATTATCTGAATTTCATCCCGTTTTTTGTCAATCAATTCAGTGGACTCATAACATTTATTGTGCTGATATTCTTCACCTCACGAATGGCTTATAATACCGAAATCGTGGCAATGCTGTCGGGAGGTGTCAGCTTTAAAAGATTTTTATGGCCATACTTTCTGGCATCTTGCATCATCACCGTATTCAGTATAACACTCAATCTATTCGTAATTCCACAGGCTAACGAACGCCGAATCGAATTCGAAACCCATTTTCTCAAGAAAGGTAAACGAATCAAATTCGAAAAAAATATCTACCGACAAATCGAACCAGGAACATACGCCTATATCCGCGATTACCGCAGCAGCGATTTATCTGCGTCATTCCTTGTTCTCGAAACCTATGACAGCAGTGCCATACAAAACAGTCTTGAAGCAAGTATGGTAAAATTCAATGCCAAGACCAAACGTTGGAGTGCTCCGAGGTACATCATCAAACGGTATGTCAACGGCAAAGAATATATGGAAAAACACGAGAATCTTGACACTTTAATAAACCTGACTCCCGAAGAGTTAGGCAAGGTTGAAAATCTCGTAAAGACAATGGAATACTCCAGACTCAACAGATTCATCCAACAACAACGAGACAAGGGTTCAGATATGGTTCGCCAGTTTGAAGTCGAACGCTATACCCGCATTGCCTACCCGATGTCAACATTCGTACTGACTCTGATTGGTGTAGCAATCTCATCACGCAAAGTTCGTGGCGGGACAGGACTCCACATCGGAATGGGATTGGGATTATGTTTCTCATACATCTTGTTTATCCGTTTTGCAGAAGAATTTGCCAAAGGCGGAGTTTTACCGCCACTGTTGTCTGTGTGGATTCCAAACATCATATACGCAGTCATCTCGATTTATCTGTACAAAAAAGCTCCAAAATAATTCGACAGAAACAAAGAAATATCAAAAAATATTTGGAAAAACCACGTTTTAGCAATATATTTGCAGTCAAATAGCAAGTGTGTGCAGGGGACTTTGAGTCCCCTGTTTTCGTAAATTTATCAGGCATTTGTAATTTTAATATTAAACGTAAATTGACTCTAAATGATTGACATTGAAAAGATTAAAGAATTTGTCAATGAGTGTCTCGGCAACGGAGAATTGTTTCTGATTGACGCGACCTGCTCACCAGACAACGACATCGAAATCACCATCGACAGCGATTCGCAAGTTGATATTGATGATTGTATCGCATTGAACGATAAAATCTTATCTGCATTCGATCGTGACCAAGAAGACTACTCATTAACAGTCACATCTGCAGGACTTGGTCAACCATTGCAAACTCTTAGACAGTATCTCAAATTCATAGGACAAAAGGTCGAAGTGTTGACCTCTGAGAGCAAAAAATTAAACGGAGTGCTCATCTCTGCCAATGAAAATCAAATCGTAGTGAGTGTCAAGGAACGTGTAACAGTCGAAGGTAAAAAAAGAAAACAAACTGTTGATACAGAACTGACCCTCGAACTCGCAAATACGAAATGGGTTAAACCTGTAATCGAATTCTAATCGCGAACAAATAAAACAAATAAATACAAAAATGGATAACTTAAATCTCGTGTCAACCTTTGCCGAATTCAAAGAACTGAAGAATATCGACAAGGCAACAATGGTCGGAGTATTAGAAGATGTATTCCGCCATATGCTCATCAAGACTTATGAAACTGATGACAATTTCGATGTTATCATCAATCTCGAAAAAGGAGACTTCGAAATCTGGAGAAACCGTATAATCGTAGAGGACGATGCCGTTGAAAATCCCAATCAACAAATCTCACTGACAGATGCTAAAGCAATCGACTCGACATATGAAATTGGCGAAGAGGTTGCCGATGAAATCAAACTTTCATCATTCGGACGCCGTTCGGTATTGTCTCTCAGACAAAACCTCGCAGCCAGAATCCTCGATCTTGAAAAGGCAAACCTCTATGACAAGTATAAAGATAAGGTAGGCCAAATCATCACAGGTGAAGTTTATCAGGCTTGGAAACGCGAAGTACTGATTCTCGATGACGATAATAACGAATTGATACTCCCGAAATCGGAACAAATTCCGTCAGACTTCTTCAGAAAAGGAGATTCAATCCGAGCAATCGTCTCTCGCGTAGAGATGAAAAATAATTCTCCGCATATTATTTTGTCAAGAACAGCTCCCGAATTCCTCGAAAGATTGTTCGAACAGGAAGTTCCTGAAATCTTCGACGGACTCATCACAATCAAGAAGATTGTCCGAATTCCGGGCGAACGTGCCAAAGTAGCCGTTGAGTCGTATGACGAACGCATCGACCCGGTAGGAGCGTGTGTCGGAATGAAAGGATCACGCATCTACTCAATCGTTAAAGAACTGCATAACGAAAGCATTGATGTTGTAAACTATACTTCAAATACACAGTTGTTGATTCAACGTGCATTGAATCCAGCCAAGATCTCATCAATTCAACTTGATGAAGAAAAACACACAGCATCGGTTTACCTTAAGCCCAATGAAGTTTCACAAGCTATCGGTAAAGGCGGTCTGAATATCCGTCTTGCAAGTATGCTCACAGGTTATGACATTGACGTGTACCGCGAAATCGAAGAGGACGATGTTGACCTTGACGAATTCTCAGATGAAATCGAAGAATGGATCATCAAACAATTTAAAGCAATCGGATGTGACACTGCCCGCAGTGTGCTTGAGCTATCAGTAGAAGAACTTGCACAGCGTACCGATCTCGAAGAAGAGACTATTATTGAGGTCGTGAATATTCTCAAAGAAGAGTTCGAATAATCGACTCCAACTAAATATCCAAGAACGAGAAGAATCAAC
>CAJGBR010000057.1 GCA_904501625.1 uncultured Rikenellaceae bacterium | reverse complement strand
TGTGCCACGAAATTTGATAAGAAGATGTCCGAGATTTACGATATGATAGAGGACTATCTCCGATTCAATGACGATGTAGAGAGTGACGATGGATTTTATATTACAAAGAATGGAGAAGCACACTTAACATCTCAACAAGAAATCAGTGGCGAGGGTGAGTTCTATCCGATAGATTCGTTAATTCACCACACTTTCGCAGGTTATGCCCCCGATGCAGATAAAATAAAACAAATGGTCAGCAAATATATTGACGAGGGAAAGGAGTCTATATCAAGGTATTAAAAAACAATAACCGCCTTTTGAGCGGTTATTATTCTTTTTATATAGTTTCTTTTGCGGAAAGAGAGGGATTCGAACCCCCGGAACAGTTGCCCGTTCACCGCATTTCGAGTGCGGCCCAATCGACCTCTCTGGCATCTTTCCCCTTTATGCGATGCAAAGGTAGACTTTTTATTTTTAAAATCAAATTTTTATAGTTTAATAAAATCTGAAATACGGCTGAAAATAAATAACGGATAGAATTCCCTATCCGTTATTTTATCTCATTTTGATTAAACTCGTCCCGTAGAACCAAATCCGCCTTCTCCTCGGTTTGTTTCACTCAGTTGTTCAACTTCATCCCATTCGGCTTGTTCATAGCGAGATACCACGAGTTGTGCAATTCTATCTCCCGGCATTATCTCAAACACGTCGTGCGAAATATTAACCAAAATGACCTTTATTTCACCACGGTAATCTGGGTCGATTGTTCCGGGTGAATTCAATACTGTTACTCCGTGTTTTACAGCCAAACCACTACGAGGACGTACCTGAATCTCATATCCCGTAGGAATTTCAACATAGAGTCCGGTCGGAACAAGTACCCGCTCGAGTGGACACAACATTATTGGTTTTTCGATGTCGGCACGAACGTCAAGTCCGACAGAGTTGGGCGTTTCATATTGAGGCAAATTATGTCTCGAACGATTTATAACCTTTATTTTCATAGCAAAACAATATTTATTCACAAATATAATATTTCAGTTTTAAAAATCCAAATTTCGAGTTAACTGTGTATGGCTACATATTTAGCGAATTCTTCGACTTGTTTCGGATTTTCGGCAATCACATATAGTTTGTCATTGGTTTCAAGCCGAGTATTGCCACGTGGTGAAAAGAAACGACCATTACGGTCAATCAGTACAACAAGTATCGAATCTGGTATCTTAATTTCGAGAATCTGTTTTCCTGCTACGTGAGAATTTGTTGTAACGACAACCTCTCTCAATTCGCTGCGATAGGTGTCGGCCAAGTGTACAAAGTAGTGAGGCTTGAGTTTCGCCGGAACAACAAGTCCGAGTAGTCGGGCACAACCAAATATCGTAGATCCCTGTAAAAGCAGTGAGGTTAATGATATGAAGAATACAACATTAAATATAGTTCTGGATTGAGGTATTCCTGCGACCAACGGGTATGTTGCAAAAATAATCGGTACGGCTCCTCTTAGACCACACCACGAGAGAAACAATCGATCTCTGAACTGCATCTTCCAGGGCAGTGTACACAGACCCACTGCGATGGGACGGGCTATTAATATCAGGAATAATGAAATCATTACCCCAGGTATCGCAACCTTTATCATCTGAGACGGGAATACCAGTAGCCCGAGTGTAAGGAACATTACAATCTGCATCAACCACGAAATACCGTCGAAGAATTTCATCAGACTGCGTTTGTGAACAATCGTGCTATTGCCCAGAATTAACCCCATAACATAGACCGCAAGGAATCCGTTTCCCGTTGCCAAGTCAGTAATCGTATAGGTCATAAACATCAGAGCCATTGCCATTACGGGATACAATCCGTCGATGTCAAGTTTTATGCGGTTAATTAATATCACACTGATTTTGCCGAAAATAAACCCGCCAATTGCACCGATGAGCATTCCTCCGAAGAACTTTGGAATAAAAATCAGCCACGATGAATCTGGATCCTGAATCATAGCGATCATTGCAATAGTCAGAAAGAAAGCCATCGGGTCGTTACTACCACTCTCGAACTCGAGCAGCGGACGTAGATTGTGTTTCAGTCCTGCAGATTTCTGTCGGAATATGGCAAAGGTTGAAGCTGCATCTGTAGAAGATATTATGGCTCCAAGTAACAGCGACTCGGCAAGTGGAAAAGTCCCCATAACAAAATAGCAGAACAATCCTACACACAATGCTGTTATTGCAACGCCGAGTGTCGACAATACCACACCTTTGACCCAAATCGTACGAATGTTCTCCCAATTGGTATCCATACCACCAGAGAACAATATTATGTTCAATGCGATTACACCGAGAAACTGTGCGGTTTTTGAGTCATCAAACCATATCCCACCAAGTCCCTCTGAGCCCGCAAGCATACCAATTCCGATAAAAAGCATAAGTGTAGGTATGCCTAATTTGTAAGAAGTTTTACTTGATACAACGCTGATTAACAGCAGTATTGCACCAAACATTAAAATATTTTCTAAAGAAAATGACATAAAAATTTGGTTTTATAAAAAAAACTTTCTACCTTTGCTCCCGCAAATGAGGTTGGTGTCATAGCTCAGTTGGTAGAGCAAAGGACTGAAAATCCTTGTGTCCCCGGTTCGATTCCTGGTGACACCACATAATAAGAACGGTCTCCTTGAAAGGAGATCGTTCTTATTTTTATTTGTCTCTCGTGAATAAGTTGCGAGACGCATATATTATACATTCTTGTTGCCATAACTTCAATCGTAATTTTGTAAAATTAAATATTAATGAAGTGGCGTTCTTTTTTCTGGGGATAAACATCATCAAGCGTAATCAGTATCCCTGTTTCTTCGACATTTCCAAAGTCCTCATTGCACACCGTTCCGAATACCTTCATCGTGGGTGATAAATTCATATATGAGTTGATCAGTGGTGGAATGTTCTCGCCCAAGTCTCGTACCTCGCGAGTCAGAATCTTATAATCCTCCTTGTAGTCTTTCCCTATAAAAATCTGATCCATTTGGTTGTCGTCAATGTCAATATTCAGAGGGTTTTTCGGAGTAAGCAAACCATCCGTATCTCCGAAATATTTTCTGAGAAAATATATCAGCAAATTTCGAGCCTTCGGATTATATCCTCCATACATAGTCACTTTTCCGAACAGATATTTGACGTGGGGATTTTTTACTATCAGAGCACCGATGCCGTCCCACAGATTGTCTAGGGCATAGAGAGATTTCAAGTTACGGCGTTGGTATTTCGGTTGCACAAACGATCTTCCGAGTTCAATAGAGTAGGGCAGATATTCGTTTCTGAATTTTTCGCTGAATTCGAAATAGTTCTCTATTGACAGATATTTGGTATTTGCCGAGGTTGAAATTATATATCTATATCCACCTAAGATTTCTTGGGCTTCTTTATCCCAAACGACAAGTTGTTTGTAACCATCATCAACTAAATCACATTGGTCAATATCGATTTTTTCGCCTGTTCCACCACCGGCATCTCTGAATGCCACTTCACGCAACCGGCCGATCTCCTCCATTACGGAAGGAGCACTCTTGTAATCAAGTATATATATTTCGTTTCCACCAAAATTCGTGTCACGCAACTTAAATTCAGCTCGTAATTCTTTCACTAATTTCTCACGGTCTACTGGCTGGATTATCGTTTCCATATCTATTTGATTAAATATAATAAATCACAAAATTACTGATTTTTCTTCAATTCATAGCAATTTTGGCGAACAATTTGAGACCATTTCTGCGAATTATGATCTTCTTTCAATTGCTGATGCTTGATTGGCTCACCGATAATAATACATATTTGTTTGCCTTTCTGACGTAACATTTCTGATGGCAACAACAACATTTCGATATTGAACTTTATCCCTAAACATTTTCTCCACTTAGCCAATCGATAGAATTTCATTGAATTCTGGCCTGTTATGTATATCGGAATGATGTCTCGTTGAGTTTCAATTGCTTTTTGTACGAAACTTTTTTTCCATTCGATATCTTGAATTTTACCATCGATCAGTCGCGAACACAATCCGGCTGGGAAATATAGAATATTATCTTGACTCTCATACATTTGGTTGATTCGTGTTACGTAGTTGCCATTCTGCATTCCGTGTTTATTGACCGGGACAAACAGATCGCGGATAGGTTCGACATTCATCAATAGGTCGTTGACAACAGCTCTTGTGTTTCCTGCATTGAGGTTCAACTGTTCAAGCAGGATCAATCCGTCGATTCCTCCGAGTGGGTGATTTGATGCAAATATCGGACGGTTGGCTCTAGATATATTATCTGCTCCGTAAACTTTTCGTTTTATTTCGAGTTTATTGAGTACGGCGGTGATGAATTCTACATTTTTCAGTCCGTCGCCATAGATGAGCAGTTCGTTGAGTTCGCGTTGGTGAATCAAGCGTGCAAGCCAATTTGTTACAAATCGGGGGATTCGAGCTGCGTGCTTTGGGCTCTTTTTTTCGAGGACTTTGCGTATATCTATTAATTCCATTATGCAAATTTATATTTTGCAAAATTAGTTTTTTTTGAAAAAATCGTATATCTGTAAATCCTTTCCGATAAATATTTTTTAATTTTACACCCTGAAAATGGTAAAAATGAGTACAGACAAACAAGAGATTATACGCCTCAGAGAGGAACTGAATCTGCATAATTACAGATATTATGTGCTTGGCAAACCAGAAATTTCCGATTACGAGTTTGACGTGTTGATGCATCGATTGGAGGAGTTGGAGGCTGCAAATCCAGATATGTTTGATTCGGATTCACCAACTCAGCGTGTGGGAAGCGATATTGCAGAGGGATTTACTCAAGTTGCTCACCGTTATCCGATGATGTCGTTGGGCAATACATACTCGATTGACGAGTTGCGTGATTTCGCCGATCGAATTAATCGCGAAGGAGAAACTCCCGTGAAGTTTGTTTGTGAACTGAAATACGACGGATTGGCTATCAGTTTGACCTACGAACACGGACGGCTGATTCGTGCTGTGACTCGTGGTGATGGTAGTGTGGGTGATGACGTTACACAAAATGTCCGAACCATAAAATCTATCCCGTTGAGATTGTTTGGTAGTGATTATCCCGATCTGTTCGAAATCAGAGGTGAGATCTTTATGCCTCGCAGTTCGTTTGACAGACTTAATGCCGAACGAGAACTCGAAGGTGAACAGCCATTCGCAAATCCGCGTAATGCAGCCTCAGGTACGCTGAAATTATTGGATTCGACCGAAGTTGCCCGTCGCGGGCTGCAATCAATATTATATGGATTGTATGGCGAGAATTTGCCATATAAATCTCACTCCGAGGCAATGAAAAGTTGTATGAAGTGGGGATTGCCGGTTTCCGACAAAATGGCAGAATTTGATAGTGTGGATGAGTTGATGGCTTATATCGATTCGTGGGCAGAGAAACGTAGTACACTGCCCTATGATATTGATGGAATGGTGATTAAGGTCGATAACATTGCTCTGCAACAACGGCTCGGATTTACCTCAAAATCTCCGCGTTGGGCTGTTGCCTACAAGTTCAAGGCTGAGCAGGCTGAATCGCGACTGCTGAGTGTTGAATTTTCGGTCGGTCGTACGGGGGCTGTAACTCCTGTTGCTAATCTCACACCCGTACATTTGGCGGGGACTATCGTCAAGCGTGCATCGTTGCATAATCAGGATCAGATTGCACTGCACGATATTCGTTTGGGAGATGTCGTATATGTTGAAAAGGGTGGTGAGATTATTCCGAAAGTTACTGGCGTCAATTTTTCACAACGTTCGGCTGATAGTATTCCGCTGGAATTTCCGGTTCTATGTCCGGAATGTGGCACTCCGTTGGTTAAGATAGATGCTCGACATTATTGTCCGAATCAGAGTCATTGTCCTCCTCAGATTGTGGGACGGATTGTACATTTCATATCCCGTAAGGCAATGAATATTGATGGACTCGGCGAAGAGACCATAATGATGTTCTACGAAAACGGACTGATTCGAGATGTGACAGATCTCTACAAGCTAGACCGCAGACGTCTGTTGGCACTGCCAAGAATGGGTGAAAAATCGGTAGATAACATTTTAAAGAGCATTGAGAACTCAAAACAGGTGCCATTTGCACGTGTGCTCTACGCCATCGGAATCAGGTTTGTTGGAGAGACCAAGGCTCAGAGTCTGGCAGCCCACTTCGGAAATATTTCCTCGGTGATGAGTGCCACACAAGAGGAACTGATTGAGGCAGCGGATATTGGGACTACCATTGCCGACAGTATCATCGATTTTTTTGCAGATGAATCTAACAGAGATATGGTCCTGAAACTTGCTGAATTTGGATTGCAGATGGAGAATCAATCTCGAGACCGAGTTTCAGATAGATTATCAGGAGTGTCATTTGTTGTAACTGGCAGTTTTGAGAAATACTCCCGAGAACAACTGAAAGAGCTGATTGAGAATAATGGTGGAAAATTCCTGACATCGGTTTCGGGTAGTACCGATTATCTGCTGGCAGGAGAAAAGGTCGGAAAAACAAAACTTGAAAAGGCAGAACGTAATGGAACGAAGATCATTAATCTTGATGAATTCTTAGCAATGATCGAACTTGTCGATGTCGCCGAACCTTATTATGAGGCAAAACAACAAACTCTTTTTTAAACCTTTACAGAATATATACAATTATGTTATTTGAGATAGATGATAAGATTGTTAGTCAGGATATATTGACCGAACCGTTTGCGTGTGATCCGAGCCGTTGTCACGGTGCTTGTTGTGTCGAGGGCGACTCTGGTGCTCCAGTTGAAACTGATGAAATTCTCGCCATTGAGGAGGCTTTTGATGCCTTCAGTCAATTTATGACAAAAGAGGGATTGCT
>CAJGBR010000056.1 GCA_904501625.1 uncultured Rikenellaceae bacterium | reverse complement strand
TTTGATGTATATTCAAAGATGTCTGCAATAATCTTCATTGAGAATTTTGGAGGATAGATATAGGTATTACGAACCATAAATTCCTTCAAAATATCGTTTTGGATTGTACCTTGAAGTTGTTCCAAAGTTGCGCCTTGTTCCAGACCGGCAACGATGTAGAAGGCCAAGATTGGAAGAACGGCACCGTTCATTGTCATAGATACAGACATCTTATCCAATGGAATTCCATCGAACAGAACTTTCATATCTTCAAACGAGCAGATTGATACACCTGCTTTAACAACGTCACCGACAACACGTGGGTGATCAGCGTCGTAACCGCGGTGTGTAGCCAAGTCGAATGCTACAGACAAACCTTTTTGTCCTGAAGCAAGATTTCTACGATAAAATGCGTTAGATTCTTCTGCAGTAGAGAAACCTGCATACTGACGAATAGTCCAGGGACGCATTACGTACATTGTACTATACGGACCACGCAAGAATGGTGCGATACCTGCTGCGTAGTTCAAGTGTTCCATACCTTCGAGGTCTGCCTCTGTGTATGTTCCTTTTACAGCAATTTTTTCCGCAGTGTTCCATACGGGTCTTTCAGAGTTACAGCCGCAACTTTGGCCGGCTGACTCATTCAATATTTCCGAATATTTTGCTCTCATTGTCATTCAATTATTTGATGTCCAATTGGTTTTGGAAATCGGTGAGAGTTTCCAGAACATTCGAGCGGACACTGATAAAGTTTTTGATTCCGATTTTTTCAAGTTCTTCTTTGCAAGCAGGAGCTCCAGCGATAACAAATACGCACTTGTCTTTCAACTGAGCGAATACTTCAGGTGCGAATGTTGCGTATTCATCATCTGAGCTACACAAAACCACCATTTCAGCTTTTGATTCAAGAGCTGCTTTAACGCCTTCTTCCACTGAGTGGAACAAGATGTTGTCAACAGGACGAATACCTGCACAAGCCATAAAGTTACTTGCAAATTGTGCACGAGCACGAGCCATTGCCAAGTTGCCAAGAGTCAACATAAATGCACGAGGTTCCTTACCGCTACGGTCTGTTTTGAGACGCAAAGCTTCGAATGCCATACCTACGCGGAATGGAACAAGTTTCTTATATTCAGCTAGCTCTGAGCAGCAACAAGTACATTCTTTTTTGGTAACTGTATCAATTGTGATATTTTCCTGAGCTTTTTCTGTGAAGTTCGGGAATTGGTTTGTACCAAGCAATGTCTCTTTTCTTGTTGCAATATTCTTTTCTTTTTGAGCAGCAGATTCTTCAACCTTAGACTGAATGAAACCTTCAACGAATGCTGCACGGTAACCGCCTTTGTTTTCAACTTCTACGAAGAGTTTCCAAGCATTTTCTGCGATTGAACGAGTCAGGTTCTCGATGTAGTATGCACCACCTGCCGGGTCAACCACATGGTCGAAGTGAGATTCTTCTTTCAAGATCAGCTGAACGTTACGAGCAATACGACGGCTGAAGTCAGACGGTTTTTCGTATGCTGCGTCAAACGGCAGAACTTCGATTGAGTTTACGCCTGCGATTGCTGCAGACATTGCTTCGCTGGTTGCACGCAACATATTTACGTATGCATCGTAAACGGTCATATTCCAACGAGCTGTAACTGCGTGAATCTTAATCTTAGATGAACAAGCTCTCTCTGGAGAGTATGGCATAACTACGTTAGCCCACAACATACGAGCTGCGCGGAACTTAGCTATTTCCATAAAGTAGTTTGAGCTGATAGCCAAGTTGAATTTCAATGAAGAAGCTGCGTCATCAATTGAGAGACCGAGTTCCATCAACTTATTGAGATATTCGCTACCAACTGCCATTGTGAATGCGAGTTCTTGAACGATTGTCGAACCACAGTTTTGGAAGATGTCACCACCTACTGTGATGAATTTCACGCGACGCAATTCGCCACGTCTTTTGATAAGTTCAACAACTTTCTGCATAATTTCGCTATCTGCAGATTTTCCTCTCAGTGAGAGTTTCTGCATAATCGGGTCGATTGCGAACGATGCATTAACTTGATCTTTTGTATAGCCTGCATTTTGAACTTTAGTGAGGAATGCATCTGCTACGTTGAGCAGAGTCCCGATACAGCCGCGGAAGTTAAGTTCTACTGCTGGGATTTCGATTCCTGCCAACAAAGTGTCGAGGTCTGCAGCTGTGAAGTTATCTGCTTTCAGGTCGAAAGTGATAGACTCAACGCCACGCATCAAAATATTCAATGCATCAGCATTTGCTTCTTTCGGACAATTTACTTCAACCGTTTGGTTTACCAGCCAAGAATTGTCATTTTTTGTTCCGCGAACATACGGAAATTGTCCTGGAGCACTATTCAGGAATTTGATGCCTTCGAGATTTTCGGCACGATAATATGGACGAACGTTGAAACCTTCGGCCGTTTTCCATACCAATTTCTTCTCGTAATCGGCACCTTTCAAGTCAACATTGATTACTGCTTCCCACTGTTCTGTTGTTACAGGAGGAAATTCAGCAAACAATTTTTTATCCTTGCATTCTGCCATAATTAAAATAATTTATTTTTAAGGTTAATTTTGGTTGCAAACTTACATATTTTTTTTGAGACTTGCCCTCTTTTTGTATCGAAAAACGTGTCAATCGGCACATTTTACTATTGAGAAAAGTCGGTAATTATAGTTTCATCATTCTTGACATTTCGCGTTTGGCATCCTTTTCTTTTATATACTCGCGTTTGTCATATTGTTTTCGGCCTTGTGCGAGTCCGATTTCGACCTTTGCAAGACCTCGTTCGTTGATGAATAGTTTCAGACCAACTAGCGTTAGTGAACTCTCTTGAACCTGGCGCGAGAGTTTGTGTAATTCACGTTTGGTCAATAGGAGCTTTCTGTCGCGTTTGGGCTGATGATTATTATAAGTTCCCCAGTGGTATTCTGATATGTTCATCCCGCGAATGAATAATTCTCCATTGACAAAATAACAATAACAATCAGTGAGTGAGGCTTTGCTTAGACGGATTGATTTTATTTCGGTTCCGGTCAGCACGATGCCACAAGTGTATCGTTCGAGAATGTTATAGTCGAACAACGCACGTTTATTCTTTATTGATATGTTTTTATAGTCTGCCATATTAAATAGCTTTCAAGTCTGCAAAGATACGACATTTATTTAGAGTAGGTAAAATTTTTTGAAAATTTATTACGCTATAATATTATAAAGTGTGAAAGTATTTTGTTGATATTGAAAAAAAATATAACTTTGCAAGTTGGAAATTAGTGTTAAATTTTAAATAGTTAAATGCAATGAAAAGAATTTTCTTATTTGGTGCTGTAGTTGTGGCTTCTGCAACAATGTTGGCATCTTGCTGTAACAGCAACAATTCTGCTACTCCTGCTCTTAAAACCGATCTTGATACTTTGGCTTATGCTATCGGTTATGATATGGGCGCTCAAATTAAAAACATTGATAGTACAATCAATCCTAATGTGATTGCTTCAGGTATTCGCGATTACATCGCAGGTAGTAGTAAAATGACCAAGGAAGATATGCGTAAGTTTATGGAAGAGTACTTTATGGTACGTGTTCCGATGAAAAACGCACAGGCTTCTAAAGAGTTTCTTGCTAAAGTAGAGAAAGAAGAAGGTGTTGTGAAGACAGAATCTGGTTTGCTCTACAAAGTACTTGAACCTGGTCTGGAAGATCGTCCTACTTCACTCCAAGATACAGTTATGGTTCACTATAAAGGTATGTTGAAAAACGGTAAGATATTCGAGTCTTCTTACACAGCTGGCGAAGTAGTTCGTTTCCCGTTGAATCGAGTAATCAAAGGTTGGGGTGAAGGTTTGCAGTACGTTGGTAAAGGCGGACGTATTATTCTTTATATCCCAGCAGAGCTTGCATACGCTGAAAGAGGTGCCGGTGTGTTCATTGGTCCGAACGAAGCATTGATTTTCGATGTTGAATTGATCGACGTGATTCACGTTAAATCAGATAAAAACGTTAAGAAATAATTCTTGGTAAGATCTGTAAATAGGGGCTGCTCTAAAAAGAGTAGCCCCTATTTTTGTATGTAATTAATATTTGCGAATATTGTAATGTTGTTTTTTCTATTAAAAATGAGGTATTGACTATTGTTAATACCTTATTTTTTTATTTAATTTGCAACTTGAAAGCATTAAGTGTTGAGTGGAATTATTTGGTGATGTGTGTTTAAGTTATTCTGAAGTTTTAAATTCAGAATATTGGTTTTGTTGAAAAAAATAATAAGCATAAGTTTAAATAAATCATTTTTTTATGAAAAAACTATTTCCCTTTTTTGCGATGGCTGTAATGCTGTTTACCGCATCTTGTTCGAACGAGAACATTAAGGCTGAATGTGAAAACGAAGCTTTGGTCTCGTTTGCAGTGGCTCTTGATGGTCAAGCAGCAACTCGTGCCATCAGCGATGGTAAAAGTGTGAACTTGTTGACTTACTCGGTGTACGCAGTTGACGGACAAGGAAATCTTGGCCAAAAACTGACAGGGGTTGAAGGTAAAAAAGTAACTTTCCCTTGCACTGAAACAATTCGTTTGGCTAAGAATAAATCATACAAGATTGTGTTCTGGGCACAAGCTGAAGATTGTAAAGCATATACAGTTGATGCTGAAACAATGAAGGTGGCAATCAACTATGAAGGTGTCAATAATGACGAAAATCGTGATGCATTCTTCAAAGCAATCGATCTTGACGTAAATGGTGCTTTGGAAGTTGATGTAGAACTCAGACGTCCGTTTGCACAATTGAACGTTGGTGTTATTAAGGAAGATTGGGATGCTGCTGTAAGTACTGGCGTTATTGTTGAACAGTCAACTGTAACTATCTCTTCTGTAGCTGACGGTTTGGATCTCGTTACAGGTGAAGTTACTGCTTCTGCTGCAGTTGAAAATGGTATCACTTACTCGTTGAACGATATTCCTACAGAAATGCTATATGCTGACGTAAATGAAGATGGCATTAAAGAGTCTTACTACTGGATTTCAATGTCTTATCTTTTGGTTAACGATCAGGATAAACAAGGTCTTGCAAGTGCATTGGTTGATGCCGAATTTTCATTTGCATCTGAATCTAAACCAATCGCATTGAAGGTTACCTCAGTGCCTGTTCAACGCAATTGGAGAACTAATATCCTCGGTCAAATCCTGACGGGAACAATCAACTTCAATGTCTTTATCGATGAAACATTTGATAACGATTATAACTATCCTTCAACTTCCAAAGAATAACTTTCAAAGGCTCTGTTGAATGGTGGCATTGTTGGTTTGACTGAAGATTGTGAACTCTACGTTTGGAATAGTTTCGGTAATAAGGGTAACGTAACTATTAAAAAATACAAGTTTCGCGACTAATGGTATTAATGGTGCAACGTTGGTCGCAACAGATGTTAATGGTAGATACTATTAAAAATCAACAATTTTAGTTATTGTAAATTCATAAGAAGACTATGCGACCTACCAGGTCGCATAGTCTTTTTTGTGAGAAAATAAAAAATGTATATCTTTGCTGCCCATTAAGATGAATCAAATTCGATGAATCTCAGATTTGGCGTGTGGGAGTAAGATGAAGAGGGTAGGGTAAATTTGGAAATATACGGACAATATCTGCGGGTAGTGCCGCGTTCTATGGATGGAAAAACGTTGTAAAACGAAAAATAAAACTTAAAATAGATTAAAAGTAATTGATTATGAAGTGGTTAAAGTATTTTGCTTTCTTGTTGTCTGCTGTTGTCCTCGTTGCTTGTGGCGGAGATGACGATGAACAGAAAGGTGGTAAGGAAAACTTAACAGATGTAGTATTTCAAGTTAAGTTTCCGAGTTATAACTTTGTGAATCAAAGTGCAGTTGAAACCGGAACAAATGGTAATGGATTGAAGGTTGACATCCTCAAGGTTGGATTTTATGCAACAGATGGTTCATTCAATCTTGAAAAAGAATTTATGATTGGTTCTGAATCAATGGACGTTTTGGTTTCTTTGGCTTTGGGAAAAACTTATAACGTAATATTTTGGGCTCAAAATAGTGAATGTGAGTTCTATGATGTGTCAAATTTGAATATGATAACGATGAAAAATCCAGCGATTGCATCAATGGAAGGAATTGAAAAACTTGATGCATTCTATGGTGCTTGTAAAGGTGTTGAGGTTGATGAGGGTGGATTGATTTTTGATGTTGAGATGAAACGTCCGTTGGCACAAATCAATGTTGGAACTACCAAGTCGTGGAAAGAAATTAAGTTTAAATTGACAGATGTGCCTATTGCCTTTTCACCATTGGATGGCCGTGTAGTTGCGAAGTCTGATTTGACTTTTCAAAATATAGTGATGCCTAACAAGGTGGCAGAGTTTACAGCCGATGGTCAAACTTACAAATATTTAGGATTGGCTTATGTTTTTGCTCCGATGCAGAAAACAGATGTTTCTTGTGTGTTGACAATATACGAAGGTAAAACTGAAACTTCATATTTGTTGCCTTTAGATATTCAGGTGAATCATAAATCAACGATTTTGGGAGATTATTAATATAAATTGATTTATTATCAGGACCGTCCATTTTTTATGGGCGGTTTTTTATTTCGAAAAAGGTTTGATTATTGAAAATATTGCCAAAAAAATTTGTTTTTTGAATTATTGTTTCGTAACTTTGTATTTGCAAATGTTCTGTTTAAATAGTAAGTGTGGTAAATTTAAATTGAATATTATACTTGTCTTGTAGCTTTGTGAGTGCGTTTTGCATTGGAAATGCTAGTTGATGGTGTAAATTTCTTTGATTGATTTATCACCGATCTTAATGATCGACTGAGAATTTTCTCTGATTTGTATGATCCCCCTAACAAATGGTTGAAAATATTGTGTCGAGAGGTGTGAGTGTGGAATTAAAACTGTTTTAAAAGAGGACTAATTGTATGAATAACGCCTGAGATTCAGAATCTTAGGGTTAAGTTTTTAGAGAAAGGCATCGAATCGATCTCTTCCCCCCAGTCAAAGAGATGCTTTTGTAGGTTAGAAAATATTAGCAGAAGGTGTTTGGAATGTGGCGCAAATTCTGAATGCTGGAAGCGATTAATGTTTAACTAAATACAAAAGTAGTATGAAAATTTCTACAAAAGCATGGTGTCAGGCACCAGAAGTCTTTAGAGGAA
>CAJGBR010000055.1 GCA_904501625.1 uncultured Rikenellaceae bacterium | reverse complement strand
GTTTGGCATTCTTGTTCTTGGCTATCTTCTCTTACCTGAAAGGTTATCCGTCAGCAGACGTATTCAAAGCTCAACCTATTGCAGAACAAATGGCAGCTAAGGCTCACTGGTGGGTACTTATCGCTGTTTACTTCTTCTTGACAGTTGCCGAATTGTTCATCTCTCCGCTTGGTTTGTCATTCGTATCTAAAGTTGCTCCAAAGCACTTGTTAGGTTTGTGCCAAGGTTTGTGGTTGGGTGCAACTGCAATTGGTAACCTGTTGTTGTGGATCGGCCCGTTGATGTACAACGCTTGGCCAATCTGGCAATGCTGGTTGGTATTCCTGATCGTATGTCTCATCTCTATGGGCGTTATGTTGGGAATGGTTAAATGGTTGGAAAGAGTTACTCAATAATCGTAACCTTCATCATAATGTAAGAGGATGTCACAATGTGTGACATCCTCATTTTTTTGTATATAAATTCTATCACAAAAAAGCAGAGCAGACCGAAAAGGTCTGCTCTGCTCTGCATTCAAATAATTTTCGTTTACAACGATATATCCAAAATTTCAAAGTTCATCTTTCCTGATGGAGCATTAACCTCTACTACAGCCCCCTTCTTTTGCCCCAAAAGAGCCTTTGCAATTGGAGTTCCGATTGAGAGTTTTCCCTCCTTAATATTAGCTTCGTTTTCAGAAACAATAGTATAACAGAATTCCTTGCCTGTAGCGACATTTTTAATTGTCACACGATTCAAAATCTGAACCGTAGAGGTATCAATTTTTGATTCATCAAGAATTCGTGCATTTGACAAAGTGGCTTCGAGTTTTGCAATTCTCATCTCAAGCATACCCTGAGCTTCTTTTGCAGCATCATACTCTGCATTTTCAGACAAATCGCCTTTGTCACGAGCCTCTGCAATTGCAGCCGAGATTGCCGGTCGTTCGACACCACGTAAATGCTCTAACTCAGCCTTCAACTTGTTGTATCCGGCTTCGGTCATATAAATCAAATCATTAGCCATAATTGTATATTTTTTTATATTTTCAAAAACAAAAAACAAATAAGAATTTCGACTAAGCAGCCGAAATCCTCACCTCTCAAAATCTTTGGCAAAGATACAAATTCTTTTAAATAAAACAAAAAACATTTCAAAGAAATAACAACTAATTCAAAGCAGTTGCTCGTTACACAAAAAAAGAGTATCTTCGCGAGTTAAATCTGAGTTGTATGCCCACTAAAAAGGAACAAAAATATATTCATATCCAAGGTGCAAGAGTTCATAATCTAAAGAATATCAGTTTAAAGATTCCACATAATGAACTTGTTGTCATAACGGGATTATCGGGTTCCGGCAAATCTACACTTGCTTTCGACACAATCTATGCCGAAGGACAACGTCGTTACGTAGAAAGTTTATCTTCATACGCACGTCAATTTTTGGGCCGAATGAGCAAACAAGATGTAGATTTTATCAGTGGCATTGCTCCAGCCATTGCTATAGAACAGAAAGTCAATACTCACAATCCGCGTTCAACAGTCGGAACTTCGACCGAAATTTACGATTACCTGAAATTACTCTTCGCTAGAATAGGACGCACATACTCGCCCATTTCAAATCGTGAGGTAAAGGCTGAGTCAGTTGACGATGTTGTGAGATACATTACAACACTTCCTATAGGAACTGCAACTTACATATTGGCTCCCATCGAGATTACACCAGAGCAAAGTTTCATCGAGAAACTCACACTATACGTTAAAGATGGTTTAGAACGACTATACTACAGAGGAGAATTAATCTATATTGATGAATTACTGCCTAAAATAGAGGAGTTCGACAAAGAGGAATTATTTATTCTTATATCAAGGCTAAAAACTTCTGACAATCAAGAACAAATAACACGTCTAACCGACTCAATACAGACAGCAATGAACTACGGAAACGGCACGTGTGTAGTTGCAACAGACAAACTTTGCCATTTCTCAAACAGATTCGAGTGCGATGGAATCAAATTTGAACAACCAACTGAACATCTATTTAGTTTTAATAATCCACTTGGAGCCTGTCCACGATGTGAAGGATACGGCAAGATCACAGGAATTGACGAAGACTTGGTTGTTCCAAACAAGAATCTGTCCGTATACGAAAATTGTATTGCCTGCTGGCGTGGTGAAACTATGAGTCAATGGCGTGATTTACTTGTAAATAATGCATCTCACTTCAACTTTCCGATTCACAAGCCCTACCGCGAACTCACAAAAGAACAGAGAGCTATAATATGGAAAGGGAATCAATGGTTTCACGGTTTAGACGAATTTTTTAATTTTCTACGAAAAGAACGATATAAAATCCAATATCGTGTAATGTTGTCGCGCTATACCGGCAAAACAACTTGTCCCGACTGCGACGGAAATAGACTTAATCCACAAGCATTATATGTTAAAATCGGAGGGCTAAATATTGCGGAAATGTCCCGAATGAGTGCCTCATTACTGAAGGAATTCTTTGATAATCTGACACTTACTGAATTTGAACAAACCGTAGCCAAACAATTGCTCATCGAGATTCAAAACCGACTGCAATATCTCATAGATGTCGGTCTTGGCTATCTGCATCTTGATAGACTGTCATCATCATTATCTGGTGGAGAAAGTCAGCGTATAAACTTATCAAGATCTCTCGGCAGTAGCCTTGTTGGTTCGTTATATATTTTAGACGAACCGAGCATTGGATTGCATCCTCGTGATACAGAACGACTTATACACGTTCTCAAACAGCTCAGAGACTTGGGCAATACGGTAATCGTAGTCGAACACGATGCAAATATAATGGCCGCCGCGGACACTATCATCGATATTGGTCCTCTTGCTGGCGAACACGGTGGCGAAGTTGTTTTTTGCGGTTCGTATGACAAATTACTTAAATGCAAGAACAGCCTTACTGCCAAATATTTAACTGGTGAAGAGACAATCACTCCACCAATAGTTTGCAGACCTTGGAATCGTTATATCAAACTGAAAGGTGTTTACGAAAATAATCTCAAAGGATTCGATGTAAAGATTCCACTTGGCGTAATGACTTGCGTGACAGGCGTTTCTGGCAGTGGTAAAAGTTCACTAATCAAGGGGGTACTATACCCTGCCCTAAAACGAGAAATGCTCGATTTAGGCGTCAAACCAGGAAATTTCGAGGGTATCGAAGGCGATTTAAAAATGATTTCAAGAGTCGAAATCGTCGACCAAAATCCCATTGGAAAATCAAGTCGTTCAAACCCTGCAACCTACATCAAAGCTTACGATGAGATTCGTAAACTATTTGCAGAACAACAATTTGCAAAAATAAATGGAATGAATGCTTCACACTTTTCATTCAATATGTCGGGTGGTCGCTGTGACGAATGCGAAGGCGAAGGAATCATTCACGTTAGTATGCAATTTATGGCCGATGTCGAACTAACCTGTGAATCGTGCGGAGGAAAACGATTCAAAGATGATGTTTTAGAAGTACGCTATCGAGACAAAAATATATATGAAGTATTGGAAATGTCAATAGATGAAGCAGTTGAATTTTTCTCTCAAGACGATACTCCATTAAACAAACGCATCGTAGACAAACTTCAAACACTCCAACGTGTCGGACTTGGTTACGTAAAATTAGGACAATCATCTTCGACACTTTCAGGAGGTGAAAGTCAGCGAGTTAAACTTGCATCATTTTTACAAAAAGACAATTACTCACAACCGATTTTGTTTATTTTTGACGAACCAACAACCGGACTCCACTTTCACGACATTAAGAAACTTCTGAATTCATTTAACGCACTGATAGCCAATGGACATTCAATAGTTGTCGTAGAACACAACACAGAGGTCATCAAGTGTGCTGATTGGATTATTGATTTAGGACCAGATGGTGGAGACAATGGAGGCAATTTAATCTTTGAGGGAACACCCAAAGAATTAAAAGACAGTAACTTAGGATACACATTCAAATATATTTAATATGAATAAAATTTCAAATAAATACACCATTCAGATTGCAGAACTCAAAGATTCTGAAGATTTCGAATTTGAAGAAGAATTGAAGATCATTCGTGACAAAGGCGACCTGGAACTAATCCCAGAACTTATAGAATTAATTAAAGATGAGCAAGTTAGCACTGATAGAAAACATAAAATAGTTGAACTTCTCAGTGACATTACCAATTCTGATGTCCGCGAAATGCTCATTGATGCCATTGATTCATTAAAGGGAACTCCATATCTATCACTGCTGATTTCTGCAATGTGGCAAAGTCGCCTTGACTTTACTCCTTGGTTAGATCAGATTGTTCAATTAATGTTTGAGGCTGACCTTTACACTACAATCGAAGTAATTACGCTGATTGAAAATTCGAGTGAAAATTTAAATGATTCTCAAAAACATCATATCAGAAATATACTACAAGATCAAATAATTGAGTGCAAAGACAAAACTCGCAAGTTCTTGATATTAGAATCTTTAAATAGCTTTATATTGAGTAATGATTAAGTTCGAAACATTTACTTTACCTAACGGAATCAGGTGTGTTCATGGGCGTGATTACTCCTCCTCAATTGTGCATTGTGGACTAACAATAGGCGTTGGCAGTCGTGATGAAGCAGAAGATGAATATGGCATTGCCCACTTTATTGAACACTGCATATTCAAAGGCACAAATAAAAGACGGGCATACCAAATCAACAACCGATTGGACAATCTCGGCGGAGAACTAAATGCATACACAACAAAAGAAGAGACCGTAATTCACGCAACTACACTCAAAGCAGATTTTCACAAAGCCATTGAATTAATTGCAGATGTCGTATTCAACTCAACCTTTCCTTCAAAAGAAATTGAACGTGAACGTGAGGTAATTTTCGACGAAATCAACTCTTATAAAGATTCACCTGCCGATCTTATTTTTGATGACTTCGAAGATCTATTATTCGCAAATCATCCTCTTGGCCACCAAATTCTGGGTAGTAAGAAATCACTTAAAAAACTTGATTCTGAGTCTATTAAGCGTTTTATTGAAAGAACATATTCAACCGATAAAATGGTCTTTGCAATGGTCGGAAATGTAACATTCAATAGATTTAAAGAACTTTGCTACAAATATTTATCAAATATAGAATCAACTAAAAGTTTAAATAACTCTACACAAATTGCTAATTACAATCAATTTAATATAACAAAAAACAAAAACTCACACCAGATTCATTGCATTATCGGGAATAGGGGCTACAAGTTTGACGATCCCAAAAGAATAGTTCTCTCTTTTTTAATCAACCATCTCGGAGGACCCCAAGCTAATTCACTGTTAAACACATTAATACGAGAAAAAAATGGATTGTCATACAACATTGAAGCAAGCTATACTCCATTCAAAGATTCTGGTGAAGTAACCATTTATTTCAGCACAGATAAAGAACTACAATTAAAGTGTTTAGACCTTATCTATAAAGAGATGCAAAAAATTCGTAACGGAGGAATATCTCAAAGAACATTATCAATAGCAAAAAAACAATACATCGGACAACTCGCAATTGCAATGGAAAACAAAGAGAACTATATGCTTGCTGCTGGAAAGAGTATGCTACTGTTTAACGATATCGACCCGATGGACAAAATTGCACACAGAATTAATTCAATAACAATAGACGAAATTACGCAAGTTGCACAAGAAATACTTGGAACAAATTATTCAATGTTAACTTACAGATAATATTATGATTAACGATGTAGAATTAAATAATTACATCAAGTCAATGTCGACTCCTGAAGATCCGATTCTAACTCAGCTCGACCGAGATACAAATCAACACGTACTTGCACCGAGAATGGTTTCGGGACATATTCAAGGATTACTACTCCAGATGTTCTCAATGATGATCAAACCTCAAACAATTCTCGAAATCGGAACTTTTACAGGTTATTCGGCACTGTGCCTTGCTAGAGGATTGGCTGAAAATGGAATTCTGCACACCATCGAAATCAACGATGAATTGGAACACATCTTTTCAAAATATTTTAACGAAAGTCCTTATTCTCAAAAGATTAAATACCACATCGGAGATGCTCGCGAAATCCTTCCTAAATTAAATGCGACGTTCGACATCGTATTCCTTGATGGCGATAAGCGCCAATACACTGAATACTATAACATTCTGATGGACAATGGATTGGTAAAATCAGGCAGTTACATTCTCGCCGACAATGTTCTCTGGAGTGGTAAGGTCATAGAGGATGTCAAACAATCTGACAAACAAACTCTTAACATTTTGGAATTCAATAATTTAATCCGCAATGACAATCGAGTAGAAAATGTCATACTGCCAATTCGCGATGGAATGAACATCATCAGAGTCAAATAATTTTGATTCAAAAAATTGCAACTCATTGCATTTTTTACTAAGTTTGAAGCCAATTTAACAATGAATAATCACTTATAAAAATAAACAATTATGCTCAACATCGTACTCTTCGGCCCTCCAGGAGCCGGCAAGGGAACTCAGGCAGACAAACTCGTAGAACATTACGGAATTCTGCACGTGTCAACCGGCGATATCATTCGCAACGAAATTAAAAACGGAACAAAACTCGGACTCGAAGTCAAAAGTTTTACCGACAAAGGTGAATTGGTTCCAGATCAACTCGTAATCTCAATCATCGAAGATTTCATCAACAAACATCTCGATGCTAAAGGTTGCATCTTCGACGGATTTCCACGTACCACTCCACAGGCTGAAGCTTTCGACAAAATGCTCAAAGTCAACAACCAAGAGGTAACTCTTATGTTGTCATTGGAGGTCCCCGATGAAGAACTCGTTAAACGCTTGTTGCAACGAGGTCTGGTCAGCGGCAGAACTGATGACGCAAATCCAGAAGTTATACAAAACAGAATCAATGTCTACAAGGCTCAAACTGCAGTGGTTGCCGATCACTATGCAGCACAAAATAAACTCCATATTATCAACGGCGTTGGCAGCATTGACGAAATATTCAACAGACTCTGTACTGAAATCAACAAATATTAGTATCCTATGAAAAAATTACTTTCTTTGGCAGTTGTTGCATTAATCATCTGTTTGGCTTCAAGCTGCCAGAAACAAACAGCAGAAGAGAAGATTGTCACTATCGAAACTTCTATGGGAAATATCGTTGTAAAGTTGTACAATGAGACTCCTATCCACAGAGATAATTTCTTGAAACTTGTCAACGAAAAATTCTATGACAGTTTGTTGTTCCACCGTGTTATCAATAAATTTATGATTCAGGGTGGTGATCCAAATTCAAGAAATCCAGAGGGCACTCCTCCTG
>CAJGBR010000054.1 GCA_904501625.1 uncultured Rikenellaceae bacterium | reverse complement strand
CAAAACAAAATTTAATAATACGCTTGACCGTAGATAATCTTTTTGACACCTATTGGGAGAGTACACAATACTACCCACAACCACTAAGGACATTCAACCTCAAGGCTATTTTCAGAATAAACACACAAGATTAATCTTCGTTTCCGGAGTATTTACGATCAGTAATAGCCGTTGCAACCGACAAAACATCATCTAATTCGAATCCGCGATACAGGCCAAATCTGACAAGTTTATTTTTGAAATCATAGCGATCTTTCGCTCTCAATAATCGAGATTTTTTTTCAAGCAGTTCTGATAGTTTATCCAGACACTCTTCTTCGAACATATAGTTCAACGAATCAATAACAGATTGGGGAATCTGTTTTAGTCTCAATTGATTGATAATTCTACGTCTACCCCAGCCTGCAAATTGAATTTTATCTCTTACAAAAGACTCAGCATAACGTGCATTGTCAATGAATCGTTCAGCCGTTAACTTATCCACAACTTGTTGAATCTCCTGAGTTGTCATAGCCCAACGTGACATTGATCTCCTCACATCAAACTCCGAACGTTCCATTTTGGCACATTGCCGTCTGAGCACAGCTAATGCCTGATCGACACTCTTCTTTTTCAGCATTTTTGATTCCATATTGCACGCACCATTCTGTCTCGATCAAAGATATCCCGACGCAACTCGACATTTATATATCCAAGATTTTTCAGCATATCAATTATTTGATTACCAAAAGATTCATTTATTTCAAAATATAATTTACCACCATCATTCAGCGAAGTTTGTCCAAGACGGGCAATCCTCTCATAAAATCTCAACGGGTCACTATCAGGAACAAACAGAGCAAGTTCTGGTTCATAATCCAGAACATTTTTCCTCATCACCGTTCTTTCACTTTCAGTCACATACGGAGGATTTGACACAATCACATCATACATTTCATCTATCACCTCTGTCAAAATATCCATTCGTAAAAACTGAACTTTGGCATTATGTTTTTCGGCATTGATTCTTGCAACTGCCAAAGCCTCCTGGCTGACATCAACAGCACAGACCTGTGTATTTGGCATCATCAATGCACAAGAGACTGCAATACACCCACTGCCCGTACCGATATCGAGCAACCGTCCTACATTAGGATTCTCTCCAACAACCCACCTCACAAGTTCTTCGGTTTCGGGTCGTGGTATTAAAACACTTTCCGAGACAGCGAATTCCAAATCTCCCAGCCAGGCATAACCCAAAATATATTGCAACGGACAGGCTCTCTCGACCTTAACTATTACACTCTCAAGCAAGGAGATCTCTACGTCACACACACCGTTCGGATTACAGAATGCCTCCGAAGCTCTTACTTTAGCAAAATGCTCGAAGAGGATTCTGGCAATTGAAGTAGCCTCCTGCTGGTCATAAACCTTCAGAGTTGCAGATTTCAGGTAATTGTATAATTCAACAAATGTCATTTAGCGATAAATTTACAACAAAGGTAATCAATCTCTGAGGAAAATTTCGTATTTTTGGCAATCAAATTTCAAGTTATTACCGATATGTACAGCGATGAATATTATATGAGCAAGTGTATTGATCTTGCTTTGAATGGCGAAAATCGAGTCCGACCCAATCCTCACGTTGGATGTATTGTTGTACATAACGGAGATATTATAGGTTCAGGTTATCACGAATATTTCGGTGGTCCCCACGCGGAGGTCAATGCCATAAATTCGGTACAGGACAAGTCGTTGCTTAAAGAGTCAACCCTATTTGTGACACTTGAACCCTGTAGCCATTGGGGCAAAACTCCCCCTTGTGCAGACTTGATAATCAACCACCATATTCCGCGTGTAGTAATCGGAATGACCGATCCTTTTCCTCAAGTAGCAGGGCGTGGGATTGCTAAACTCAAGGATGCAGGCCTTGATGTCACGTGTGGCATTATGGAAGAAAAATGTCGACAAATCAATTTGGATTTCATTGCATATCACACGCTTAAACGTCCATATATAATTTTCAAATGGGCAGAAACGTTTGATGGATTTCTCGACAATGATCGTTCAGCAACAACTCCTGCACCGTGGATTACAAATAATCGGTGTCGTGAATTGGTTCATCAGTGGCGTTCTGAATGTGATGCCATTATGGTCGGCACCAATACAGTGGAACGTGACAATCCAAGTCTGACAGTCCGCGAAGTTGCAGGCCGCAATCCGCTGAGAATAATCATAGACCGCACACTCAGACTTAACCCAGCGTCGAAGGTGTTCGACTCCGAGGCAAGTACTATGATTTTCACAACCGAAGCAAATCAGAACAGAGGCACAACACTGCACCCCGAATGTAGTGTTATAGCCATTGATTTCGACCATAATCCGCTGAACCAAATATTAGAGCATCTTTATAATCGTAAGATTACCAAATTGTTTGTTGAAGGAGGTAGTTCTCTGCTCAACAATATGATATCCTTGAATCTGTGGGACGAAGCCCGTATTTTTCACTCAAAGAAGAGAGTTCACGAGCTACCCGGAGGCAGCGGAAATCCCAATTGTGGAATCAGAGCTCCGCGTCTGAAATCCTCTCCCCAAGAGAATCGTATTATTGACGACGTACTGCTCGAGATCTATTATAACAACAATATTACCAGATAAATATGCAATTATACTACACACCTGACATTTCAGGAAACATTTACACTCTCAACAAAGAGGAATCACGCCACTGCACCAAAGTTATGAGAATGAATTGTGGAGATATAATTCATTTGAGTGATGGCCGTGGTTGCCTATATGAAGCACGAATCATAGATGCAAATCCTCAGGCTTGTTGTGTCGAGATTGAATCAGTCGAGGAAAACTACGAGCAACGAGGCTACCATTTGACTATAGCATTAGCTCCAACCAAGAACATCGACCGAACCGAATGGTTTCTTGAAAAAGCAACAGAAATCGGGCTTGACCAATATATTCCACTGGAATGTAAACATTCTGAACGCAAGACAATCAATCTTGACAGATGCAACCGTGTAGTAGTAAGTGCATTAAAACAATCTATCAAAGCCTATATTCCAGAGATTGCTCCAATTACTAAATTTTCAGATTTGGTGAGTCAACATTTTGACGGAGATAAATTTATTGCCCATTGTCAAGAATCTGATGAAAAACGTTTGTTGAGAGATGCGTGTACAAAAGGTAGCAATACCCTGATACTCATTGGTCCGGAAGGTGATTTTTCGTCAAGTGAGATTGCTCTTGCACATCAGTACGGATTCAAGGACATTTCACTTGGAACAGCTCGATTACGCACCGAGACAGCTGGATTGGCAGCTTGCCACACAATCGCACTAATAAATCAATAATATGACTCCTCGAACTAAGACTGCACTGAATCTGTTCTGGTCGTTCTTCAAGATTGGCACCTTCACTTTTGGTGGTGGTTACGCAATGGTTCGCATCATCCAACACGAGATTGTCGAGAAACAGAGATGGCTCTCAAATGACGAGTTCAGCGATTTGCTCGCATTGGCACAATCATCACCGGGTCCGATTGCGATTAATACTGCAGTCTTTATAGGGTATAAAGTATGTGGTAAATTAGGTGTTGCAGCAACTCTGCTAGGAACAATCATACCTCCATTTACGATCATACTGATAGTTGCAATGTTCTTCTCTCAAATCAAAGATAATCAAGATGTTGAACGCATACTCAAAGGTATGCGTCCAGCAGTGGTTGCACTGATTGCCGGGGCCATATTCACAATGAGTAAAGGATTGTCCAAATGGCGTATTCTTTTGGCTATATGTTCATTGGCAATAATCTGGCTGACAGGATTATCACCAATATATCTGATTATAGCTGGTGCTGTCGGAGGGTGGATTTACGGACTAAAAAAAACTGAATAACAATGTTATATCTCAAGTTATTTTATTCATTTCTAAAGATAGGATTATTCGGTTTTGGTGGCGGATATGCTATGTTATCTCTGATTCAAAGTGAGATTGTCGATAAGAATGGTTGGTTGACAAATGCCGAATTTACCGACATTGTTGCTATTTCACAGATGACACCAGGTCCGATTGCAATAAACTCAGCAACCTATGTTGGCTATACTGCAACAGGCAACATCTGGGGTTCGCTATTGGCAACACTCGGAGTATGCCTACCCGCAGCAACATTAATGATGCTGATAACAAAATTCTATCTCAAACTGAAAGACAATCCAACCATCAAGAACATTATGTTCGGAATGCGTCCAATGGTCGTAGCACTGATTGGTTCGGCAGCGATGATACTAATAAATCCGGCCAATTTCATTGACCGGATCAGTTACATTATATTTTTTGTAAGCCTATTGTTAGGCACACTCACCCGAGTGAATCCGATTTTAATTATCGTTCTATCGGGCATAGCGGGATATTTGATATACTAATTATCCATCTTCAGGACTGCAAGGAACGCAGATTGTGGCACCTCTACGCTACCAACTTGACGCATACGCTTTTTACCCTCTTTCTGTTTTTCTAACAACTTACGTTTACGCGAAATATCGCCACCATAACACTTTGCTGTAACATCTTTACGCACAGCCTTTACCGTTTCACGAGCAATAATTTTGGCACCTATAGCCGCCTGAATTGCGATATCAAACTGATGACGCGGAATTAGTTCTTTCAGTTTTTCGCATATCTTTCGACCGAAATCATAAGCGTGATCCTTAAAAATCAAAGCCGAGAGAGCATCAACAGGTTCACCATTGAGCAATATATCCAACTTGGCCAGACTTGAACGTTCGTAACCTGTCGGGTGATAGTCAAATGATGCATAACCTCGTGATATGCTCTTCAATTTATCGTAGAAGTCAAAGACAATTTCAGCCAACGGCATCGAGAAATTTACCTCAACACGATCTGTCGTAATGAATGTCTGATTCAGCAGCGTACCACGTTTATCGATACACAGTTTCATCACATTTCCGAGATACTCAGTTTTTGTAATAACTTCGGCTTTAATGTATGGTTCTTCAATATAATCAATCAGAGTTGGTTCCGGCAATCCAGATGGATTATGAACGTCAAACACTTCACCCTTTGTTGTATAAACTTTATATGAAACGTTAGGTACGGTTGCAATAACATCCATTCCGAATTCGCGATACAGACGTTCCTGAATAATCTCCATATGCAGCAATCCAAGGAATCCGCATCTGAATCCGAATCCCAAAGCTAATGACGACTCAGGTTCGAAAGTCAGCGACGCATCATTAAGTTGCAATTTTTCAAGCGAAGCTCTCAGGTCTTCATATTGGTTACTATCAACAGGATATATACCGGCAAAGACCATTGGTTTAACCTCTTCGAATCCGGCAATACCCTCGTCACAAGGCTTATTCACGTGAGTGATCGTATCCCCGACCTTCACATCAACAGAACTCTTAATACCTGACATTATATATCCCACATCACCACATCGCAGCTCGTTCTGAGGCATATACTTCAGTTTCAGCACACCAATTTCGTCAGCCGTATATTCGCTGCCCATATTCACAAATTTCACCACATCGCCTTTTTTGATTGTGCCATTGAAGACTCTGAAGTATGCGATTACACCTCTAAATGAATTGAATACCGAGTCGAAAATCAGAGCCTGCAACGGAGCATTATCATCACCCGTCGGAGCCGGAATTCTGTCAATAATAGCATCTAAAACAGCATCTACGCCTTGTCCCGTACGAGCCGAAACTGGAATTATCTCGTCCCGTTTGCAACCCAACATATCGACAATTTGATCTTTAACCTCATCGACCATTGCTGCCTGCATATCAATTTTATTGATAATCGGGATTATTTCAAGATCGTGTTCCATTGCCAGATAGAGGTTTGATATTGTCTGAGCCTGAATACCTTGTGTAGCATCGACAATCAACAATGCACCCTCACACGAAGCAATTGCACGCGACACCTCGTACGAAAAGTCAACGTGTCCCGGAGTATCAATCAGATTTAATGTATATGCTTGACCATCACGCACATAATTCATCTGTATTGCGTGACTCTTAATCGTAATACCTTTTTCTCTTTCGAGATCCATATTATCGAGCACCTGAGCCTGTTGTTCACGCTGAGTCAGGGTATTTGTCATCTCTAGCAAACGGTCAGCAAGAGTACTTTTACCGTGGTCGATATGTGCAATAATGCAGAAATTGCGAATATTTTTCATCTAATAAAAAATAATTATTTGGCACAAAGTTACGAATTTTTACGAGATTTTCAAAGTGGTATTTAATTGACTTTTCACCTCATATATGGTATATTTTTTGCCGTATAGCAGAAACAAGTAACGAAATTCAAAATTATTATGAATATCAACAGATTAACCATTATCTTATTTTCATCACTATTTTTATTTGGTTGTAACCATAAGCAATCAGGTGTTACACCTGTCAGAGTTCCCGTAGCCACAGCCACTAGTCACAATGTTCCCATAAGGTTACAATTTGTTGGACAGACCTACGGGAGTGCCGACATTAACATCGTAGCACGAGTCAATGGCTACCTCAAAGGCATCTACTTCACACAAGGGGGATCAGTCAAAGAGGGTCAGCTGCTATATCGCATTGAGCCTAGACCCATCGAAGCTCAGGTGGCAGAAGCAAAGGCTGCCCTAGCCTCAGCCATCAGTTCACTTATTCAGGCTCAGAGCAATTACAACCGAGTCAAACCTCTGGCAGCAATCAATGCTGTGAGTCAGAGCACCTTAGACGACGCTTCTGCACAACTTGCTGCTGCGAGAGCTCAGGTCAACTCAGCTGAGGCTCAACTCGAATATGCTCAAATTCAATTAAGTTACACCGAGATTCGTTCGCCGGTTAACGGCATCATCGGACTGACCCGAGCCCACATCGGAGACTATGTCGGCATTGGATCTAATTTATCCATTCTGAATACTGTATCGCAGATAGATACAATTTTAGTAAGATTCTACATTCCCTCTGACCGCTACACTTCATTTGTCCAAAAGGGAGAGAAGATCAAATTCGATGACATCAGACTCAGATTGAGCAACGGACAACTCTACCCTCTTCGAGGAAAATTCGACTTCATAGGTCGTGCAGTATCACCATCAACAGGTTCGATAGATGTACAAGTAAGTTTTGCCAATCCCGATTCGGTACTACGTCCCGGAGAGTTTGCTGAGATTTCGGCCGTAGTAGATACGATTTATAACTGCATACTAATACCTCAACGAGCTCTGAATCAACTACAAACCAGCAATTATGTTATGGTTGTAGATTCATCAAACCGCGTCTACCGTCGCGAGGTTAGCATAGGTCCCAAATGGGAACAGATGTGGGTAATTACTTCGGGACTAAAATCTGGAGAACGGATTGTTGTTGAGGGAATACACAAATTAAAATCAGGTATGGAGATCAT
>CAJGBR010000053.1 GCA_904501625.1 uncultured Rikenellaceae bacterium | reverse complement strand
CGAGCCTTCTGAAAATTACGAAAATATCGAGAAATTTTTAGAGAAATTTGCACAGAAGTTTCCTTCAATGCCCGTAGTAATGCACGACGAACGTTTTACTTCGGTGCTGGCTCACAGAGCAATGATTGATGGAGGAGTCAAAAAAATGCAGCGACGTGAAAAATCGCTTGCTGATACAATCAGCGCAACAATCATACTGCAGAGCTATCTTGATGCAAACGTTTAACTAATAGTGAAATGACTTATAGAAGAAAGAAAATGATATACCCAATTTATGTTTATGGTTCCTCGGTACTCAGACAGGTGTCTGAAGATATTACGCCGGATTATCCGGAACTGAAGAATTTTATCGAGGATATGTTTGCAACTATGTACGAAACCGATGGCGTCGGTCTGGCAGCCCCTCAAGTTGGACGTGCAATACGATTGTTTGTAGTTGATGCGACCCCATTTGCAAAAAACGATCCGGCTGCATACGGATTCAAACGAACATTTATCAATGCGCGAATCTATGAACGTTCGGGAGAATTGGTGCCCTTTAACGAGGGATGTCTGAGTGTGCCGGGAATTCACGAAGATGTTATGCGTCACGAAACAATCAAGATTAGGTATATGGACGAGAACTTTGTCGAACACGACGAAGAATTGACCGGAGCAGTTGCCCGCGTTGTACAACACGAATATGACCACCTCGAAGGTATGGTCTTTACGGATCATCTTCAGCCACTGAGAAAAAATTTGTTGAGAGGTAAACTCGCAGCAATGGCACGTGGAAACTTTAAGGCGGCATACAGATGTAAAATCGTGAAATAATGCCACAAAAAATACTAGAAAATGAAGAAATTAAAACTTTTTGCTATGACGGCAGTAGCTGTAGGAGCAGTCTCTTGTGTACAACAGACTACACAAACACCCGATAATGAATGGGTTGTTGATCGTTTTGATGATATTAAGGTGCTGAAATATAAAGTGCCGGGGTTCGAACAATTGACTCCGAAACAGAAGGAGTTGGTCTACTATCTTGGAGAGGCTGCGAAATGGGGCCGCGACATATTGTGGGATCAGAATTTTAAATATAATCTTGCAATCCGTTTCACACTCGAAACAATCTATACAAACTATAAGGGAGACCGCAAGTCTGAAAATTTTGCTAAGTTCGAAAAATATCTGAAGAAGGTTTGGTTTGCAAACGGTATTCATCACCACTACTCAAACGAAAAGTTCGTTCCGGAATTCGATCAGGCATATTTTGATGAATTGGTAGCATCGATTCCTGCTGAAAAGTTTAATAATGATAGCTTTGCAACGGTCGAAGAGTTGGTAAATACGATTAAACCCGCAATTTTTGATAAAGAACTTTATCGTTATAAGGTTAATCAGACTGCCGGAATCGATATGGTTACAGGTTCAGCGACTAACTACTATTCTGGTGTAACACAGGCTGAGGCTGAGGCATTCTATGCAGCTAAGCAGGATCCAAAGAATAATCGTCCCGTAATGTATGGTTTGAATAGCCAGCTTGTTAAAAATGAAAACGGAGAGGTTGTCGAACGTGTATGGAAAATCAACGGAATGTACTCTAAGGCATTGGAAAAGATTGTTTACTGGTTGGAAAAAGCAGCAACTGTTGCTGAGTCTGAAAAACAGAAAGAGACAATCGAAATGTTGATTTCATATTATAAGAGTGGAGATCTCGAAGAATTCGACAAATTCAATATTATGTGGTTGAATTGGACTGACGAACAGATAGACTTCGTAAACGGCTTTACAGAAGATTATGGTGATCCGCTCGGAATGAAAGGTGCGTGGGAAGCAATCGTGAATTTTAAAAACGTAGAGGCAACAAAACGTGCAGAGACTCTTAGTGCTGCAGCACAATGGTTTGAGGATAATTCACCAATAGCTCCTGAGTTTAAGAAGGATAAAGTTAAAGGTGTTAGTGCAAAGGTTATTACAGTTGCAACTTTGGCCGGAGATGCTTTCCCGTCAACTGCAATCGGAATTAATCTTCCGAACTCGAACTGGATTCGTGCTGAGTATGGTTCAAAATCAGTGACAATTGAAAATATTACCGATGCGTATGCCGAATCAAGCAAAGGTAGCGGTTTCAATGAAGAGTTTATGTTGCGTCAGGAAGATCGTGAACGTTGTGAAAAGTATATCTCTTTGGCAGATAATCTGCATACAGATATGCACGAATGTCTGGGACACGGTTCAGGCAAATTGGCTCCGGGTGTAAATGGTGGCGAATTGAAGAACTATGGCGCAACGCTTGAAGAAACACGTGCCGATTTGTTTGCTCTGTATTATATGGCAGACCAAAAGATGATTGATTTGGGTTTGATTCCTTCAAAAGATGTTGCTTGGGCTGAGTATTCGAAGTACATTATGAACGGTATTCAGACTCAGTTGACACGAATCCAACCTGGAAAGAATGTTGAAGAGGCTCATATGCGTAATCGTAAGTTGATCGCAGAATGGTGCTTTGAAAAGGGTGCTGCAGAGAAAGTGATCGAAAAAGTCGTTGAAAATGGAAAGACATATTTCGTAGTTAACGATTTCGAAAAACTCCGCCAGTTGTTTGGCCAGTTGTTGACAGAAATTCAACGCATTAAATCTACAGGTGACTATGAAGCAGGTAAGAATCTGGTCGAAACTTATGCTGTGAAGGTTGATCCGGAATTGCACAAAGAGGTGCTCGATCGTTATGCAAAACTCAACCTTGAACCTTACAGTGGATTTGTAAATCCAGTTTATACGCCTGTAATGGAGGGTGATAAGATTATAGATATCAAGGTATCTTACGTAAATGATTTTGCAACTCAAATGCTTGAGTATTCTAAAAACTATGGTACACTTTCGTTGAAAAACTAACTTGTACAGATAGCTTGAAAAACGCGTTGTTACTAAATTAGTAGCCACGCGTTTTGTTATTTGTTGTTTTTGAAGAAGTAATCACAGTAATCTTTGATTCCGCATTCGTTGCAGTGAGGTGCACGTGCCGTACAGACATATCGTCCGTGCAGAATTAACCAATGGTGTGCTTTGGATAGCAGATTTTTTGGAAAATGTTTAGTTAGTTGTTCTTCGCATTGTAACGGAGTTTTTGCATTCTTGGTCAGACCGATACGTGCTGAAACTCTGAATACGTGAGTGTCTACGGGCATAACGTTCATATCCCACAGAACAGCCCCGATTACATTTGCTGTTTTTCTTCCTACGCCCGGTAGCTCTTGCAGCAGCTCTAAATCCTGAGGCAGTAGGCCATTGAATTCATCTACCAATTTGCGAGCCATTGCTGACAGATTCTTAGCTTTGTTATTGGGGTAGGAGATGCTCTTGATAAGCGAATAAATATCTTCGATCGAAGCTGTAGCCATAGCCTCGGCCGTTGGCAACTTTTCAAATAGTGCCGGAGTGACCATATTGACCCTTTTGTCTGTACATTGGGCAGAAAGAATAACGGCTACGAGCAATTCGTAGCCATTTCTATAGTTTAATTCTGTTTCGGCTTGAGCCATATTCTGCTCAAACCAGGATATTATCCCCTCGTATTTTTGCTTTATGGTCATTATTTGATAAGACGATTTGTGCGACTATCGGGGAATATAATGCTTGGTGTGAATGTTTTAGCTTCTTCGAAGTCCATAAGTGCGTATGATATTATGATTATTAAATCACCTACTGCCACTTTTCTGGCAGCTGCACCATTCAGACAAATACAACCACTACCACGTTTGCCTTTTATGATATATGTCTCAAGACGTTCTCCATTATTAATATCAACGATTTGTACCTTCTCTCCAGCAATCAGATTTGCTGCTTCGAGCAACTCCTCGTCAATCGTAACGCTACCAACATAGTCAAGGTTAGCTTCTGTTACAGAAACTCTGTGTATCTTTGATTTTAGTACCTCGATTTGCATCTGTATTCTGTTTTGTAGTTTAGTCGAATTCAATATTATCGATAAGTCTCACGCTACCAGCACGCACCACAACAAATCCTCTAACTTGTTGATCTTTTTCCCATTGAACAATCTCTTTGAGAGTCGAAGAGTCTGCCATAGTGAAATATTCTACATCGAGTTCCGGATCAGAATTGATCGTGTCAACAACAAACTGACAAACTTCATCAATGCTCTTTGATCTTCCAAATTCGGCAGCCTGACACAACGTAGCATAGATTTTCGGAGCAGCGATTCTTTGCTTTTCGTTCAGCAACATATTGCGAGAACTTAAAGCCAGTCCGTCAGATTCTCTAATAATTGGACAACCAACAATCTCGATATCGAATCCATAGTCAGTAACAAGTTTTCTGATGATGGCCAACTGTTGGTAGTCTTTCTCTCCGAAGTATGCTTTGTGAGGAGAGACAATTTCGAACAATCTTGATACAACTTGTCCAACACCATTGAAATGTCCCGGACGAGCAGCCCCTTCCATAACTTCGGCAATAGAACCGAAATCGAAAATGCGATTATCTTCTTCGGGATAGATATCTTCGACCTCTGGCATAAATACTATGTCGGCACCTGCCTCTTTCAGAAGTTCAATATCTTTCTCCGGAGTTCTCGGATATTTTTCCAAATCTTTGGGATCGTTGAATTGTGTGGGATTAACAAATACACTTACAACTACGATATCACACTCTGCACGAGCACGTTCGACCAATGAACGGTGTCCCGAATGCAACGCCCCCATAGTAGGTACCAAGCCAATCGTGCCATTAGTCAGACTAAGTGCGTGACGAACTTGCTCTACGTGATTCACAACTTTCATACGATTATTACATCTTGATTCAATACGCAAAGGTACACCTACATTTTATTTTCGCAAAAAAAAACATTCGGAATTGAAAAAAAACTTTCAATAAAAACAATTTTTTCTGTCCGAACAATCTATACCTTATAATATATGACAGAGTAAAATGAATAAAAGTTTGAGAAAAATTTGCTGAATTGAGAAAGAATGAATAACTTTGCCCCTCGATTTTGTGTAAAGTGTGTTTACCTAAAACTTGAATTTTAACTAACAAAAGCAAAGCAAAATGCCTACTATTCAACAATTAGTGCGTAATGGCCGCCAAGTTCCGGGATGCAAAAGTAAATCACCGGCATTGGATGCGTGTCCTCAACGCCGTGGCGTTTGTGTGCGTGTTTACACAACAACGCCTAAGAAGCCAAACTCGGCAATGCGAAAAGTTGCTCGTGTGAGACTTACCAATTCGAAGGAGGTCAATGCCTACATTCCAGGCGAAGGCCACAACCTTCAAGAACACTCAATCGTGATGGTACGCGGTGGTCGTGTGAAAGACCTCCCAGGTGTACGTTATCACTTGGTTCGCGGTGCGCTTGACGCAGCCGGCGTAGATGGACGTAACCAACGTCGTTCAAAATACGGCACAAAACGTCCTAAAGCAGCAAAAGGTGCTAAAAAGTAAAAAACATTAACACAGTAAAGAAATGAGAAAAGCGAAGCCTAAAAAGCGAATTCTACTTCCCGATCCCAAGTACGGAGATGTGTCTGTTACCAGATTCGTGAATAATCTGATGTTGGACGGCAAGAAGAGTATTGCCTACGAAATCTTCTATGATGCAATCGATATGGTAGGCGAAAAGATGAAAGATGCAGATAAGGCTCCATTGGATATCTGGAGAAAAGCCTTAGAAAATGTTACTCCGCAAGTCGAAGTTAAATCACGTCGCGTGGGAGGTGCAACATTCCAGGTACCAACAGAAGTGAGACCTGAACGCAAAGTTTCATTGAGTATGAAAAATATGATTTTGTTTGCTCGTAAGCGTCCGGGCCACTCTATGGCAGAAAAACTTGCAGCTGAAATTCAAGCAGCTTTCAACGAAGAGGGTGGTGCATTCAAACGTAAAGAAGAAATGCACAGAATGGCTGATGCAAACAAAGCATTCGCACACTTCAGATTTTAATGTAAGGAATACGTTATATGGCAAGAGATCTGAAATATACACGTAATATCGGCATTATGGCACACATCGATGCCGGTAAAACCACTACTTCCGAACGAATCCTTTTTTACACAGGTAAGACACACAAAATCGGAGAAACTCACGAAGGTAGTGCAACAATGGACTGGATGGTACAAGAACAAGAACGTGGTATCACCATTACCAGTGCTGCAACAACTGCTTTCTGGGCATACAAAGACAAAACTTATCAGATTAACTTGATCGACACCCCGGGACACGTTGACTTTACTGTCGAAGTAGAACGTTCATTGCGTGTTCTTGACGGTGCTGTTGCAACTTTCTGCGCAGTAGGTGGTGTTGAACCTCAGTCTGAAACTGTATGGCGTCAGGCTGATAAATATAATGTACCCCGTATCGGTTATGTAAACAAAATGGACCGTGTGGGTGCTGACTTCCAAAGCGTTTGCTCACAAGTGCGTGAACGTCTGGGTGCAAACCCTGTTCCTGTTGTGTTGCCAATCGGTACGGAAGACAAGTTCGTCGGATTGATCGACCTTATCTATGGCCGCTCAATTATGTATTTCGACGACAAAAATGTTCGTGATAACTTCACTTTCGAGGAAATTCCTGAAGATATGAAGGCTGAAGCAGCAGAAGCTCGCGCTCACTTGATCGAAGAAGTAGCTTCTGTAGATGACGCCCTGATGGAAAAATTCTTCGAAGATCCTGATACTATCTCTCCGGAAGAAATCATCGCTGCAATCCGCAAGGCGACTATCCAAATGAAGGTTATCCCGATGTTGTGTGGTTCTTCATTCCGCAACAAGGGTGTTCAACTTTTGCTGGACTACATCATCGCATTCTTGCCATCTCCGCTCGACGTAGATGCAGTGATCGGTAAGAACCCGAATGACGAATCTGAAGAAGTTCGCAAACCGAGCGTTGATGAACCATTCTGTGGTTTGGCGTTCAAGATTGCAACTGACCCGTTCGTAGGTCGTTTGGCATTCGTGAGAATCTACTCAGGTAAGTTGGAAGCTGGTTCTTATATCTATAACAGCCGTTCAGGCAAGAAAGAACGTATCAGCCGTATCTACCAAATGCACGCAAATAAACAAAACCCGCTCGACGTTGACGAAGCAGGCGATATTTGCGCAATCGTAGGTTTCAAAGATATCCGCACTGGTGATACATTGTGTGACGAAAAAGCACCAATCGTACTCGAATCAATGACATTCCCCGAACCAGTTATCGGTCTTGCAGTTGAGCCTAAGACTCAAAAAGACCTCGATAAACTCGGTATCGCTTTGGGTAAATTGGCTGAAGAAGACCCGACATTCACAGTTAAGACTAACGAAGATTCAGGTCAAACAGTTATCTCAGGTATGGGTGAATTGCACTTGGATATCATCGTAGACCGTCTGAAACGTGAATTCGGCGTTGAAATTAACCAAGGTGCACCTCAGGTTAACTACAAAGAAGCCCTCACCAAAGTTGTTCAAGACCGCGAAGTCTTCAAGAAACAATCAGGTGGTCGTGGTAAGTTCGCAGACATCGTATTCGAAATCGGCCCGGCTGATGAAGGATTCACAGTTTTGCAATTTGTCGACGAAGTTAAAGGT
>CAJGBR010000052.1 GCA_904501625.1 uncultured Rikenellaceae bacterium | reverse complement strand
TGTTGATGAGGCTACATTTATTTCGGTTGCAAACTTCTTCAGCCACCGAACTTGCGATTATACACAGATATCTCTGAGGTCGTTGATTGATTACCTAAAACGTGCTCATACATATTTTCTCGAGTTTAATCTTCCAACCATCAGACGTCGACTGATTGATGCGATTGATTGCTCGGGAGATGACAAAATTGCAATTCTGATTCTGAAATTATATGACCAATATGTGACCGAAGTAAGGAAACATATGGAATACGAAAACGATGTGGTTTTTGGCTATGTCGAATCACTGCTCAATAATAAGTTTAACGAAAATTATACCATCTCGATCTTTGCCAACAAACACAATGACATCGGTTCGAAACTCAATGAACTGAAGGATATCATCATCAGATACTATCCAGAGAGAGGCAATGATATGTTAAACGCCGTTCTGTTTGACATTATAAACTGTGAGAGCGATCTCTCGTCACACTGTCAAGTTGAGGATCAGTTGTTCATTCCGGCAGTAATCGATCTGGAAAACAATCTCAGAAATATCCTCTCCTCTGATGTTGACCTCAACGAAATCCAAGACGACAACAATATTCTGAGTAATCGAGAGAAAGAGGTAATATACCATATTGCCAAAGGGTTAACCAACAAAGAAATTGCCGAAAAATTGTGTCTGTCAATACACACTATCACCACCCACCGACGCAACATTTCGACAAAACTACAGATTCATTCGGCAGCAGGACTCACAATCTACGCCCTGATGAATGACATCATAAAAATTCAGGACATTAAACCTGCCTAATTATCATTGATGATTTTCACGATTTCCCCCGCGAGAGAGTACGTTGTCTTATTTTTGAAGTTCTAGGATATGAGAGTTTTGAGTAATCTGACACTCTGCTTTTTAAGGTTGTCCTTGTTATTCTCATAATGTAGTAAAAGAGCCATATAAAGAATCTTATGTTGCTATAATCGTTTATAAATAGAGAAATATGATTAGTAAAGATAAACTTAAAGAGAACCTACGTGCAGTAAGGGAGAAAGCTCCTTTAGTTCACAATATAACAAACTATGTTGCTATGAATTTTAGTGCCAATGCATTATTGGCTATTGGAGCATCTCCTGTAATGGCTCACGCAGCTGAAGAGGTTGCCGAGATGTCTCTTGCTGCAGGAGCATTGGTAATCAATATTGGCACGTTAGATGCCGAGTGGGTAGAATCAATAATCATAGCCGGAAAAACCAAACACGAATCAGGTGGAGTAATAGTTTTTGATCCTGTAGGTGTCGGAGCAACTACATATCGAACAGAAACTGCGTGGAAAATTATAGAAGAGTGTAAGCCTGGTATTATACGAGGCAATGCTTCAGAAATAATGGCTTTGATAAATGCAGACATTAAAAGCAAAGGCGTTGATAGTAGTTGTTGCTCTGAAGACGCCGTAGAATCTGCCATAAAGCTCGCTGAACGAACAGGTGCAATTGTTGTTATCAGTGGCGAAATTGACTACATTACCGATGGTCACAGAGTCGAAACAATCAGCAACGGATCTAGAATGATGCCACGTGTTACAGCAATGGGGTGTACAGCATCTTCAATGGTGGGAGCATTTGCAGCCGTCTCTCCAGAAAATCTTTTTGATGCTTCACTTCACGCAATGGCACTAATGGGAGTTGCAGGTGAAATCGCATCTTGCAATTCTGCTGGACCCGGTTCGCTATTGACTAATTTCATTGACACGTTGTTCAATATTACAGAAGACCAACTTTCAGAAACAGTAAGACAATGAGAAAAGATTTTGACCTTTCACTTTACTTGGTGACAGATAGATTACTGTCACTTGAAAGACCATTAGAGGAAATTGTAACTAAAGCTGTTGCCAGTGGTGTAACAATAGTACAGTTGCGTGAAAAGAATACTGACACAGGTAAATTTGTATCACTGGCACGTAGATTAATGCAAGTGCTTAAACCTTTGAATATACCTTTAATCATTAATGATAGAGTGGATGTAGCTCTCGCTGTTGATGCAGACGGTGTCCATATTGGGCAAAGCGATATGGCGTATGAAGATGTCAGAAGGCTACTTGGTGATGATAAGATTATAGGTCTTTCAGTCGAGAATTTTGAAGATATTGAGATTGCAAATACTCTTGATGTCGATTATATAGGAATTTCTCCTGTATTCGGAACTACTACCAAAACAGACACTGCTGAGCCATTTGGATTGGATGGATTGCGTAAAGCTGTGATAATGTCTGTTCATCCAACCGTAGCAATTGGCGGTATGAACAAAAGTACAGCTGCAGATGTAATGCAGTCCGGATGTGACGGCATTGCCGTTGTAAGTGCCATATGCTCGGCCAAAAATATTTCTGAAGCAACTGAAGAACTCAAGGTTATCGTAAATGCTAATAAGAAAAGATTGTGGAGCAAACAGATTTGGTATAAATCTACAAAAATATACAATGCTATTCTCGACATTGATTTCCTAAAAGAACTATCTGATGGAAATCTTTCAGATGAGATATTTGGACGCTACATTGCACAAGACGAAATTTATCTCAGAAATTATTATCATCAAATGTTTATGATTGCAGATTTGATGGATAATGAGCAGGATAAGGAGTTGTTTGTTTCATTTGCTAAAAGCGGAATGGAGGGCGAGAAAGCTATGCATAATATGCTTATTGAGAAGCATCGTATAGACACAGAGGTAGACGCATCAAAAGTAACGACAGATTATAATGAGCATATATGTAAAGGCATTGCTACGGGGAATCGTTGCATAGCATTGGCTGCCATACTTCCTTGTATGTGGATATACAATCGTGTCGGGTTGCATATTCTTGCTAATGCAAAACTTGAAAATAATCCATACAAAGAGTGGATTCTTGAGTATGGGAATGCCGAATTTACAGAAGGTGTAAATCAGGTACTTAAGATGGCTGATGAATGGGCTGCGACGGCAGATGACCAAGTAAGGGAAATGATGGATTACTATTATTTGAAGGCAGCCTTATATGAATATGCTTTCTGGGACTATGCATACTATGGAAGTGAAAAATCGTACGATTATACAGATGTTGACTCATTGGAGACCATTTTGCAAGTTAAGTATTAAATAATAAGTTTTGATTGTCTATCTGCATTATACAATCATTAAAACATCGTTGCAAAAACTTCACAATCTTGCCTGTAGCAGATGTAAACTCGTCAAACTTACTCATCCAATCAGACGAACACACAAAAGTCTACTTTAATGGTAAGATAGGTTAGTAAGTATCTAAAAAACGATACAAGAAGTGGCGTATGTAGTGAACTGTACAGTTCTTACATACGCCACTTGAACTTATTAACAATGCATCTTGCTAAGATGCTTGATTTCGGTTCTTTATTATATGCCTTTGCTCTCGTAGTTTTTCGGCTTAATTACGATCTGTAATCTTCTATATAGGATTTCGCAATTTTCGCAAAAACTATCCCTGAGGGCATTTTGATTTCGATGCTACTACAAGCGTTCCAATTTAACCGTGAAGTGACGCATCAATTCAGTTTCCCAAACGATCTTAACACCGCGATTGATCTCGTTGCGGCGATCGAACACATTTTTCAGTGCAACTGCAATTACGTCCATATGGTTATTTGTGTAAACACGACGAGCTACGCACAAACGCAACAAATCAAGTCCACCGAAACGGTTTTCACGAGTCACAGGATCACGGTCTGCAAGGATATATCCGATTTCGCAACCACGAACACCTGCTTCCAAGTAAAGTTCGATAGCCAATGTCTGAGCAGGGAACTCTTCTTTCGGGATATTAGTCAAAATCTTAGAAGCGTCTACGAAGATAGCGTGTCCGCCAGCAGGGCGTTGATAAGGAATACCGAATTCATCAAGACGAGCTGCCAAATATTGCACTTGACGAATACGAGTTTCGAGGTTATCGAATTCTGTATTTTCATCAAGACCGATAGCCAAAGCCTCCATATCACGACCATTCATACCACCATATGTCAGGTAACCTTCGAATGGGATACAGAAACGTTTTGCTCCTTCATACCAATCTTCGTGACGTGTAGCAATAAATCCACCCATATTTACGATACCGTCTTTCTTTGCAGACATTGTCATACCGTCAGCCAACGAGAAGATTTCTTTTACGATTTCTTTGATGCTCTTATCTGCATAACCCTCTTCGCGAGTCTTGATGAAGTAAGCATTTTCAGCAAAACGTGCAGAGTCAAAGATCACTCGTTTGCCATATTTATCAGCGATGGCACGCACCTCACGAAGGTTTTTCATTGAAACAGGCTGACCACCGGCTGTGTTATTTGTAATCGTAACGATAATAAACGGAATCTTATCATTATGTTCAGCCAATGCCTTTTCGAGTTTCACTGGATCGACGTTGCCTTTAAACGGAATTTCAAGTTGAGTATCCTTAGCTTCGTCAATAGTGCAGTCCAGTGCTACAGCCTTACGAGATTCGATATGACCCTTTGTTGTATCGAAGTGAGAGTTACCTGGAACGATTGCACCTTCTTTAACGAGATGGCTGAACAATACGTTTTCAGCAGCACGACCTTGGTGTGTTGGGATTACATACTCAAATCCTGTAATACGGTTGATTGTTTCTTTGAGGTGGAAGAAAGACATTGAACCTGCATAACTTTCATCACCCAACATAATTGCAGCCCATTGACGATCGCTCATAGCACCTGTACCTGAGTCTGTCAAACAATCAATATAAACTTGGTCTGCTCTTAATTGGAAGAGGTTATAATGAGCCTCTTTCATCCATTTTTCGCGTTCTTCGCGAGTACTCTTACGAATTGGCTCCACCATTTTGATGCGCCATGATTCGGCAAAAGGTAATTCCATAATTTTCTATTTTGAGTTAAACATTATTGTTATTGGGACATTTTCCACACGTTGATAATCGTTCAGCACACATACTCTGCTGATAATAAAGTCGTCACAATGATAGGTAACGACTAACCGAGAGACTAAAAACAATCTCTCTGTTTCAGATTCTGGAAGATATGTTTAAAATTGAGAGTCATTAAAAATTTTCTCACAAACACTTAGCATCTGCAAAGTAGCAATTTTTTTTCGAGAATAGCAAATTTTAATAAAAAAAATGTCGTACTTTCGCCATTACAATTTCAACCACTACGTACAATGAAGAGATTCAAAATTCCACACACATATGTCATTATATTCACACTGATTGCGTTGTGTGCCATTGCCACCTGGTTTGTTCCTGCCGGCAAATATGTAAAAGACGACTCGGGAGTACTGACCTACGAACAAATCGAAAGTTCACCTCAAAGTTGGCAGATTTTCACATCGCTATACGAAGGTTTTACTGACAAAGCCGATATCATCGTCTTTATACTCATTATTGGTGGAGCATTCTGGATAATCAATAGTTCACACGCCATTGACATCGGGATTGGTGCATTCATTAAAAAAACATCTTCGTGGGAGAAAAACCGACTGCTGAAAAAAATCGGAGTAAACAATATCATTCTCACCTGCATTATGTTAATATTCAGCATATTCGGCGCAGTATTCGGGATGAGCGAAGAGACCATTGCATTTGTTGTAATACTCGTACCGATGGCAATATCAATGGGTTATGATTCCATCACTGGATTATGTCTGTGTTTCGTAGCTGCCGCACTCGGGTTTGCAGGAGCAATACTCAATCCCTTCACCATTGGGATTGCACAGGGACTTGCTGGACTTCCACTATTTTCAGGAATTGAGTATCGTCTGGTTTGCTGGTGTGTTCTTAACATTTTCGGAATCGGTTACATACTCCGCTACGCAGCTAAAGTCAGACGCGATCCGAAATCATCACTTGTCTACGACGATGATATGCATTGGAGGTCGTTACACAACTCCGAAAATAGTGAATTTTCAGCACAGAAGGCGACTAAATCTACGTGGTGTAGTTTCGCAACAGCAATGTTCGGATTAATCTTATTCTCGATTTTTTACCAGACAACAGACATCAAGATTGGCAACTCGACTCTCGAAAACATTGCAATAATTCCGATTCTCACGATTCTGTTTGGATTGAGTTCATTCTTTTTACTGCGTAAATCGGTACATCTGTACATCTTAAACCTATTGTTTTTCACCATATTTTTCCTCGTAGCAGGCGTTATGGGGTATGGCTGGTATATTGGTGAGATATCTGGACTATTCCTGGCAATGGGGATACTATCAGGTTGGGCTTGTGGTTACGACCCCAACCGCATTACCTCATTGTTCATCGAGGGATGCAAGGACATCTTCTCGGCAGCAATGGTCGTAGGTCTGGCTGGAGGTATAATAGTCATTCTAAAACAAGGTGGCATCATCGACACAATACTACACTCTATGGCTTCAGGAATGGAGGGGTTCGGAAAGATTGCCACGGTTGAAATTATGTATGCAATTCAGACTACGATAAATATATTCATTCCATCAGGCAGTGCTAAAGCTGCACTTACAATGCCGATTATGGCAACATTCTCAGACTTAATCGGATTATCAAAGCAAGCAACCGTAATGGCATTTCAATTCGGCGACGGATTCACCAATTTGATTACTCCTACCTCAGGAGTGCTGATTGCGGCTCTGGGAATGGCTCGTATACCATACGAAAAATGGGTACGATGGATTTTCAAATTTGTACTGATACTAACACTTCTCGGATTGCTGTTACTCATTCCTACCGTAACAATTCCTCTTGCAGGTTTCTAAATACTTTGAATAAAAAAACACCCGTTAAAAACTGTTTTAACAGGTGTTTTCGTTCTATCTTGCTACTGTTACTTCAGAATTGTTTCAGCCGTACCAACCAAAATTCCATCAATATACATTGATACTTGATATTTTCCGCTTACGATTCCTGAACCATTGTAGAATACGCTAACCGGCAGATCCTGATTTTGGTAATCCACGTTACGTGTAGCCGAATAGGTTATCTTTTCACCTTCAAATTCAAACTGTGAGTTTGCCGAGTTTGCCAACACATATCCATCAGGACCAACAATACGAACATAAATATCACGTTTGCCAGGTGCAGCCAATTCGTTCGCAGAGATGATCATATCAACACGCAGTCTTGCGGCACGCCCTGCTCTTGCAACAACCTTATCATTCTTGGTCAATGCCACAAGTTTGATATCTCTTGCCTTCAACATTGCTCCAAGACGCACACGATTATTCAACTCTTCGTTTGCCTCTTCGGCACTCTCAGCACGTTGGCGTTGTGATGCAGCCTCTTTCTTCACCTTCAGATTCTCGGCAATGAGTTTCTGGTTCATATTATTCAGTGAGTCAATTTGTCTCACATAATTTTTCATTACCATACGCAGTGTTCCGAGTTCCTTTTCATACTTGCGAATCTTAGCTGCACTAAATGAACGTTCTTTAGTCAATCGTTCCATCAACGAATCGGCTTTCATACGTTCAATCTTCAACGAACTGTCCATCTCTTCATTCACAACCTTCAACCCATCATACTCGGTCATCAATGTCGAGAGTTGACTTGTCAGTGTATCTCTTTGAGTTTCGAGATATTTCTTATCCTCTCTGAGAGCTCGAGTCTGAGAGAAATACAATCCGGCCAAAACTACAAGCACTAAACTCAAAATCATAATGAGAGTCTTATAGCCTTTAAGAGCCTTTTCTTGAGTATTCTGTTCCATATCTATCTTATTAGTATTTCGGCAAAGGTAGTCTTTTTTCGTAAAATAAACAACACTCTTGCCAACCTGTTAAAAATAAAGAATAATCGAAAGTTGCAAAATTGAAAAAAAAATTGCAACTTTGTTATAGTAAATCTATGTAACATTAATCATACTACACTGATTTATAATCAGTTAGTGTATAAACATTAGTGAAAAATGAAACTTTTAGAAGGAAAAACAGCACTGATTACAGGAGCTTCTCGCGGAATCGGTAAAGCTATTGCCCTCAGATTTGCTAACGAAGGTGCAAATATCGCATTTACTGACCTCGTAGCTGATGAAACTTTCCTCGCTACAGAACGCGAACTGCAAGCTATCGGAATCAAAGCTAAAGGTTATGCTTCGAACGCAAGTAGTTTCGAAGATTCTGAACGCACTGTTGACCAAATTGCTAAAGATTTTGGATCAATTGACATTCTGGTTAACAATGCAGGTATCACTCGCGATAGTCTGTTGATGCGTATGAGTGAACAACAATGGGATATGGTTATCAACGTAAACTTGAAGTCTGCGTTTAACCTGACTCACGCAGTTCAAAAATATATGATTCGCCAACGTTGTGGCTCGATTATCAATATGAGTTCAGTAGTTGGTGTTTCAGGTAACGCTGGCCAATGTAACTACTCTGCTTCAAAAGCAGGTATGATTGGTTTCACAAAATCTGTGGCTAAGGAATTGGGTTCAAGAAACATTCGTTGCAATGCGATTGCTCCAGGATTTATCATAACAGATATGACAGGTCAATTGTCTGAAGAAGTTCGCAAAGATTGGGAACTCAAGATTCCGATGCGTCGTGGCGGTACTCCGGACGAAGTGGCTAAAGCAGCATTGTTCCTTGCATCTGACCTCTCTTCATATGTCAGCGGTCAAGTTATCAATGTTTGTGGTGCAATGAACACCTAATAGATAATTAAATCAAAAAAATGAGGGTATCCGCAACTCTGTGGATACCCTTTTTCATTTATGCTTTCAGAACAATTCTCAAAGTCCTTCGCGTACGCTGAACAAGAAATGCAT
>CAJGBR010000051.1 GCA_904501625.1 uncultured Rikenellaceae bacterium | reverse complement strand
ATCGCCCTTCAATAGAAATTCAAACGCCTTTTCAAAAAGTGGATTATCGTCTAAATAGAGTCGATAATTTTTCAAATCATCTATAATCATATCTTTTTTTGTATTTTTGCACGTTCAAAAAAATCGTACAAATATACAAATTTAATAGACAAAAGAGGATGAGAGCACTTTATTCCATACTATTATTAATAGTATCAAACGCCTTTATGACATTAGCCTGGTATGGCCACTTGAAATTCAGTGCGATGAAAGGATGGAATTCCATACCATTAATTGGTGTAATTTTAATTAGCTGGGGCATTGCACTTTTTGAATACTGCTGTCAGGTTCCGGCCAACCGATTGGGATTTATGGGCAATGGAGGTCCGTTCTCATTGGTACAATTAAAGGTCATTCAAGAGGCCATCTCGCTGGGAGTATTTCTGATATTCTCGTTATTGGTTTTCCGCAACGAAACATTCAGAATTAACCACCTTATCGGTTTTGGATTACTCATTCTTGCCGTTTGGTTCATATTTAAAAAATAACCGTTCATAGGATAAATTCGTCTGTCTAAATAAAGTGAATTTATTTTTTCTTGCAAGAAAAATGTTTTATTTGTAAATTCGCAAGAATTATTTTAAAACGAACTTTAGATGAAAAAATCAACTGTAAAATTTGCAACCTTATTGGCAATTGTTGCAGTATTGGGCATTGTCGTTTTCTACTTCCTCAAACCGGCAAACAATCCTGTAGAGCCTAAACAAACTCGCCAACAAGCACCTCGTAGTGTAATTGTCAAAGTAACTAAACCTCAAAAACAGACAATTAATGACGGCATTCGCTCCGTCGGCACATTATACCCCGACAAAGAGGTGGACATTGCCTCTGAAACTACCGGCAAAATTGTGAAGATTATGTTCGAAGAGGGTAGTTACGTCAAGGCAGGAGACTTATTAGTCAAGGTTGATGACAGTGATTTGATCGCCCAACTTCGTCGTGCAGAACACAACCATAAGATGCTGGAAGATCGTCTTAACCGACAACGCATTCTCTTGGACAAAGATGCCGTCAGCCGTGAATCATTCGACCAGGTTGAAACCGATTTCCGAATGCTTGAGGCAGATATCGAACTGCTCAAGATTAAAATTTCACGCACAGAAATTCGTGCTCCATTCAATGGCATAGTCGGATTCCGCAACGTCAATCTAGGAAGTTATATCCAGCCCAACACTAAAATTGCGACAATTACAGACAACTCAATTCTCAAAGTTCAATTCGCAATTCCCGAAAAATATTATTCAAAAGATTTAAAAGGACGTAAAATTATGTTCTCTACGGCACAAAGTGAACGTGTCTATACGGGAGAAGTTTATGCAATTGACCCAAAAATTGATGAAAAGACCCGTACGGTAACACTGCGTGCCATCTACCGCAATACAGACAACAATCTGACCAGCGGTATGTTTGCCCGCGTATCAATGGGCATCAACGGAGACAGTGACGTTATGATGATTCCGACCGAAGCTGTCATACCTCAACAGGACAGCAAGAGCGTTTGGGTAGTACGTTCAGGACGAGCTCATTCAGTAACGGTTGAGACTGGTTTCCGTTCAGATGATATGGTTGAAATCACCTCAGGTCTGACCCCATCCGACTCGGTTATCATAACAGGCGTTATGCAGTTGAAAGAGGGTAGTTTGTTAAATATACAAAAATAGCCTATGAGTCTTTCATCAACATCCATTAATCGTCCGGTGTTCGCAACCGTGATGAGTATATTTATTGTCATTCTCGGTGCAATCAGTTATACATTTCTTGGAGTTCGAGATTACCCGAGTGTTGACTCGCCAATTATTTCAGTATCGACATCGTTTCCAGGAGCCAATGCCGATGTAATTGACAATCAAATTACCGAGATTCTTGAATCTGCCATTAACGGTATCCCCGGCATTAAATCCATTTCGAGTGTGAGCCGTGACGGTAGTAGCCGTATTACAATCGAATTTAACCTTAATGTCGATCTCGAGACTGCAGCAAATGACGTTCGTAATAAAGTTTCAGGTGTACAACGTCGTCTTCCGGCAGATGTCGATCCGCCAACCGTAAGCAAGGCTGATGCCGATGCACAACCAATATTTACCATTACTGTAGAGAGTGATTCACGATCGCTGATTGAACTTAGTGAATTTGCAGAGGTCAACGTAAAGGAGAGACTGCAAACAATATCTGGAGTAAGTTCGGTTGACATTTGGGGATCCAGACGATTCTCAATTCGTATGAAGATGGATCCACAACTACTTGCAGCCTATGGTATCACCCCTCTTGACGTTCGCAATGCCATTTCTAGCGAGAACGTCGAACTACCATCAGGCCGAATAGAGGGAGCCAATACCGAGTTATCAATTCGCACTCTTGGCCGACTCAGTACCGTAGAGGATTTCAATAACCTTATAATACTTAAAGACAACGATCGTGTAGTTCGTTTCCGCGACATTGGTGAAGCAGTTGTTGATGCAGAGAATACACGTTCAGCATTCCGCCGCAATGGTAAACCAATGGTTTCGGCAGTGATTATTCCTCAACCCGGAGCCAATTACATTGACATTACCAATCAGGCGTACAAGATGCTCGAGCAACTGAGAAAAGATTTGCCTCAGGATATCAAATTAGGAGTAAGTCAAGATAATACCAAATATATCAAAGAGTCTATCAAAGAGGTAGTTGACTCAATAATCATAGCCTTTGTACTGGTAGTATTGATTATCTTTTTATTCTTGCGATCTTGGCGAACAACACTTATTCCTGTACTTGCGATTCCCATATCGTTGATTGGAGCATTCTTTATAATGTATGTACTTGATTTCTCCATCAACATTCTTACACTTCTGGCAATCGTACTGGCAATTGGTCTTGTTGTCGATGATGCAATTGTTATGATGGAGAACATCTACGCAAAGATCGAACAAGGAATGGCTCCGAAAGAGGCAGCACTTGTCGGTTCAAAAGAGATTTTCTTTGCCGTAATTGCAACAACCGTAGCCCTGGTTGCAGTATTTTTCCCAATCGTATTTCTTCAGGGAGTCACAGGCCGTCTATTCCGAGAGTTCTCTATGGTTATTGCCGGAGCCGTTATCATATCGACCTTTGTAGCATTGTCGTTTACACCGATGATTTCGATGAAATTACTCACATCAAATGCTACAGATAACCGATTCTATCGTGCAACGGAACATTTCTTCGATAAATTAACAACCGGTTACGGACGCACACTTAAGTGGTTCCTCCGCCGCAGATGGGTAGTATTCCCGATGTTGGCACTATTCTTTGGTTCTATCGCGTGGCTATGGGAAGTATTACCCTCGGAGATGTCACCATTGGAAGACCGATCAAGCGTTTCAGTTTCGTCGACTGCCACAGAAGGAACATCGTTCGACTATATGGATAGATACTCAAAGAAAGTAGCAGCCGTAATTGACTCACTCGTACCAGAACAAATATGCCACTTGGATATGATCGGTATGGGTAATACCAACCGTGCGAACTTCAATATCATTCTCAAGGATATTCAGGATAGAAAAGCTTCACAACAGGATATAGCCGACCGCTTGACTCCTCACATTTCGAAGCTGACCGAGGCTCGCAGTTTCGTATCCCAACGCCAAACATTTGGTAATAGTCGAGGAGGTCTGCCTGTTCAATACGTAATCCAAGCACAAGAGTTTGACGACTTACGAGAAATTCTTCCGCGATTTATGGAAGAGGTTCAGCAGAGTCCCGTGTTTTATGCATCAGATGTCAATCTCAAGTTTACTAAACCGGAATTGACCGTATCAATCGATCGAGATAAAGCGTCGATGCTCGGAGTCTCTGTTCAAAATATCGGCCAAACGCTACAACTGACAATGAGTGAACAACGTATCGGATATTTTGTAGCCAATGGTAAACAGTATCAAATTCTTAGTCAGATCGACCGTCCGCAACGAAACAAACCGTCAGACTTGACCAATGTGTATGTTCGCAATGATAAGGGCAATCTCATTCAACTTGACAACCTCATAAAGACTGCCGAGAGCAGTATGCCCCCACAGTTGTATCGTTATAATCGTTTCCTATCGGCAACTATTTCGGCCGGTGTAGTCAAAGGTAAAACTATCGGCGACGGCATTGAAGAGATGGATAGAATTGCAAAAAAATTGCTTGATGAACGATTCCAGACGACTCTTTCCGGAAACTCAAAAGATTTCGTTGATAGTTCATCGAATATGATTTTTGCCTTTGTATTCGCGTTGATACTGATCTATCTAGTACTTGCAGCCCAATTTGAAAGTTTCCGAGATCCGATGATTATTCTGTTTACCGTACCACTGACACTAACCGGAGCTCTACTGGCAATGAAGATATTTGGTCAAACGCTCAATATTTTCAGTGAAATCGGTATCATTATGCTTGTTGGTCTGGTTGCAAAGAATGGTATTCTGATTGTTGAGTTTGCCAATCAACGACGTCAACAAGGATTAAACATCATTGATGCCGTAATCAGTGCATCAGTAGGTCGTTTGCGACCTATTCTAATGACAAGTTTATCTACGATTTTCGGTATTTTACCAATGGCATTTGCAACAGGTTCAGGTGCCGAAAGCCGCATCTCTATGGGTATTGCAGTTGTCGGTGGTATGATATTCTCAACCATACTGACACTTTATGTAATTCCTGCAATTTACTCATATATGACTTCTAAAAAAATAACCATAATCGAGACAAAAAATGAAGACTAAACATATAATTTGCTCATTGTTCGGAGCATTCTTGGCGACAAGTTTGATGGGTCAATCCGAGCAGTTGACTCTCAACAGATGTCTGGAGTTGGCTCTAGAAAATAATTATGCAATAAAAATTGCCCGTATAGACAAACAGCAAGCTCAGAATAATGTTACACCTTCACCATTTTTGCCGACTGTCACTCTAAATGCATCTCAAAGTCAAACATCAACAAAGACGACTCTGACTTACGAGAACGACGACAAAGTTAAAAATGACAATACGGTCAATAATCTGAGTGCAGGTGCATCGCTAAATTGGAAATTATTTGATGGCGGAGCAATGTTTGCTACACATAGTCGTTCCAAACAATTGCTTGAACAGGGCGAGTTACAACTACGCAATGCTATCGAGAAACTCATCATTGAGGTATCGTCACAATATTACGCAATTATCATACAACACAACCGCGTAAAAGCTGCACGTCAATATCTCAACATATCGATGACACGCTACAATCAAGCTCAGGCAAAGTACAGACTTGGCACCATTTCAGGTCTCGAAATGAAACAGGCCAAGATTGACCTTAATGCCGATAGTTCACAATTGATTACAGAGTTAGAGATACTCAAGAACAACTATATTGCTCTGAACGAATTGGTCAATATGCCCAATGGACAGATAGAATCTGTTGAGGGAGAAGTCATTCCCGATGAGAATCTCGAACTCAACAATCTTAAAAGTTCTGCACTTGAGAATAATGTTTCGATTATTATGGCCCGAACAGGCGAACGAATTTCTCAAAATGATCTGAATATTACCAAGGCATTGAGATTTCCTTCGATAAATTTTGGTGCCGGATATAATTTCAATTACAATGACAATCCTGGTTCTGCAACCAAGTATAATCGAACTAACGGATTGAATTGGGGTTTCTCACTGAATTACGCCTTGTTCAATGGCACAGACAATCGTCGCAAGATTCAGAATGCACGCCTCCAGGCAGAGTCTGATGCCATCAACACCAAACAGGTAGAATTGAGTGTTTTAAGTGACTTAACATCGACATACAACACCTATCGCAACAATCTACAAATGATTGCATTCGAGAAGGAGAGTTCAGATGCAGCTAAACTCAATATGGACCGAGCTGTTGATATGTATCGACTTGGCAGTATTGCAGGCATAGAATTCCGCGAAATCCAACGTAGTTATCTGTCGGCAGAAATTCGCCGTCTGTCAGCACTCTATCAAGCTAAGATTTCAGAAATAACATTGCTATATCTTGCCGGTAAAATTTTACAATAATATGAGTTCTATCATTTATCAAACTCACATTATATAATTTCTTTTTTCACAAAAAAAGGGCAGCAACCAATCGGTGCTGCTCTTTTTATTTTGTTGTTATTATACTATAATATTATATCATCTGAATCACAGACAGCGACCACTCAGGTATCCTTCTGGTATAGTGTATTGACATTATTTCAAAAGGTCAGGACGCAGTTGTTTAGTTCTCTCGAACGATTGTTGATCCTGCCACTTCTCGATTTCGGCAAAGTTTCCCGAAGTCAAGACATCAGGCACCTTCCAACCATTGAACTCAGCAGGTCGTGTGTACACAGGCGGAGCCAACAAATTATCCTGGAAACAATCTGTCAAAGCCGATGCCTCGTCACCAATCGCACCAGGCAACAGCCTGACTACACAATCAGAAATTACGGCTGCAGCCAGCTCACCTCCTGTCATCACAAAATCTCCTATCGACAATTCTTTGGTAATCAAGTGCTCTCGCACTCTATAATCGACACCCTTGTAGTGTCCGCACAAGATAATGATATTCTCTAAAGTCGAAAGTCTGTTAGCCTCGTGCTGATTAAACTGCTCACCGTCTGGCGATGTGTAGATTATCTCATCATAATGACGCTGAGAACACAACTCGGATATGCATCTGTATATCGGTTCGATTTTCATCACCATACCAGCCTCGCCCCCAAACGGATAATCATCAGTGGTACGATGTTTATCCAGAGTCCAATCACGAATGTTATGTATGTGTATCTCAACGAGTCCCTTTTTCTGAGCCCGTTTCAAGATTGATTCATTCAGCGGACTCTGCAAAAGTTCGGGTACTACGGTCAGAATATCAATTCTCATAGGTTACTGATATTTTACATCGCCTCTGATAACTTCGACGATAAATGGATTGTACAAAGTTTCGTGACCAATAGTCGTAGCAGGCCCGTGTCCTGGTAATACTTGAACATTGTCACCTAAAGGCAATATTTTATTGATAATTGAATCCATCAATTGAGAATAGTCTCCACCCGGCAAATCGCTACGGCCAATGCTCTCTCTAAAGAGAGTATCACCCGGCAGAATAACCTTTTCATTAGGCAACCAAAATGTCACTTGTCCTTGAGAGTGTCCCGGAGTTGCCACTATTTCAACCCGGCTCTCACCGAGTTTGATTTCCGAGATTTCATCAAGATTGATATCCACTACGGGAGCTGCATCCAGATCAAATCCGAACATATTGGCATACTGCGGAGCCATATCAATAATCTGTTGATCGCGTCGACTTGCAGCAAAAGGCACACCAAAATGTTGCTTAATAGCATTTACACCTGCAATGTGATCGACGTGTCCGTGAGTTGCGATAACCATCTTCAGTGACAAATTATTCTGTTCTATAAACTGAATAATTCTCGAATCTTCGGCACTTGATACACAACCCGGATCCACGACAAGACATTCTCCTTGAGGTTCATAAACGACATAAGCATTTTCCTGAAGCGGATTCACTGTAAAAACGGCAATTTTCAACATAAATTATCTATTTAAAATTTCACACAAAAATACGAATTACTATCTTTGTAGCAAAATATTTTAATTCAAAGTGGCAAGAAAACGAGGAAATCTTCCCCTAATAGAGGGATTTGAAATAGTCGGCGTCGCAGCCGAAGGAAAATCATTGGGCAAATGGAATGATATGGTTGTATTCGTAGATGGCGGTGTTCCGGGCGACATTGTCGATTTACAGATTACAAAAAAACGCAAACGTCACGCCGAAGGATTGATTGCAAGAATGGTCAAACCATCAGATATGAGGGTAGCTCCATTTTGTCGTCATTTCGGAGTTTGTGGCGGTTGCAAATGGCAGAGCATTCCGTACGAAAAACAGCTCGAATACAAACAACAGCAAGTTGAAGATCAGCTTGTCAGAATCGGACATCTGGACATTCCCGAGATTACGCCCATACTGGGTTCTCGTCTGACAGAACGCTACCGTAACAAACTCGAGTTTACCTTCTCTCCGAAACGTTGGCTCGAAAAGAAAGATATGGACAATCCCGAAATTACAGATCTCAATGCACTGGGATTTCATATTCCTGGACGTTTTGACAAGATTCTGGACATTGAGGAGTGTTGTTTGCAAGCAGAACCATCGAATGCCATTCGACTTGCAATCAAACAATTTGCATTAGAAAACGACTACCCGTTCTATGATATTCGTACCCACCAAGGCTACCTCCGCAATCTGATTATTCGCACCTCAACAACGGGTGAAATTATGGTTGTTGTGATTTTTGCAACCCGTGATGAACAGCGTCAAAATGCACTATTGCAATTTATAGCAGACCGATTCCCAGAGATTACGTCGTTGATGTATGTCATAAACGAAAAGTTCAACGACTCGACAAACGATCTTGATGTTCATCTGTATAAGGGTCGTGATCACATTTTCGAACAAATGGATAATTTAAGATTCAAAATTGGAGGAAAATCGTTTTTCCAAACAAATTCATTACAAGCCCATACTCTGTACAATGTAGTCAAAGAGTTTGCTGAATTGAACAACGATGATATTGTTTACGACCTATACACCGGTACAGGAACAATTGCTTTGTTCGTAGCTCGAGATTGTGCCAGAGTTATCGGTGTTGAATATGTAGCCGAAGCCATTGAAGATGCAATAATTAATGCACAAATCAACTCGATAGGCAATACGCAATTTTACGCCGGTGATATGAAAGATGTTCTGAATGCAGATTTCATTGCCAAGAATGGTACACCTGACGTAATAATACTCGATCCGCCACGTGCGGGAATCCACCCCGACGTTGCACAAACCATTCTGTCAGCACAACCCAAACGAATAGTCTACGTAAGTTGCAACCCTGCAACTCAGGCTCGTGATGTGGCACTGCTGACCGAAAAATATCGTATTACGAAAGTCCAACCTGTTGATATGTTCCCTCACACCCAACACGTAGAAAATGTTATTCAACTTGTCAAGATTTAATATTTAATGAGATACTACATTATTGCAGGAGAAGCATCTGGCGATCTGCACGGATCAAATCTTATGAAAGGTCTGTTGGAGTATGATCCCAATGCCGAGTTCAGATTCTGGGGCGGAGATAAAATGGTAGATGTTGCAGGCGAAAAAGCACTCGCAATGCACTACAAGAAGACATCTATTATGGGATTTATCGAAGTCTTGATGAATCTGAGAACCATCAAAGGTCATATGGACTTCTGTAAGCGAGACATTCTTGAGTTCAAACCTGACGTGATTATTCACATCGATTACCCGGGTTTTAATCTCACGATGGCCCGATTTGCAAAAAAACACGGAATAAAGACCTTCTACTACATTGCCCCAAAGGTATGGGCGTGGAAAGAATCTCGCGTAAAGCTACTCAGACGTTGGGTTGACAAATTATTCATTATTTTCCCGTTCGAAATAGAATATTTCAGGAAACACGGAATCGAAGCATTTTATGCAGGCAATCCGTTAGTGGATTCTATTGCTCAACGTCGAT
>CAJGBR010000050.1 GCA_904501625.1 uncultured Rikenellaceae bacterium | reverse complement strand
TCGGGAATTTCCTCAATCAGTACCAGCAAATTGCCGTTGATACCACCGTGTCGTGCGGCATTACCTTTGCCCGAAATTGACAATTGCATTCCGTCGGCAACACCTGCGGGAATCTTGATTTCAACAATTTCCTCATCTTTGACTACGCCTTCGCCTTTACATTTTTCGCACGGAGATGTGATTATTTTTCCTTCACCACCACAAGTCGGACAGGGTTGGGTTGTCTGTGCTTGACCAAAGAATGAATTGACTACACGAGTGACATATCCGCTACCATTACAGGTCGAGCAGGTTGAGTATGAATGTTCATCTTTAGCACCGCTACCGCCACAACTTTGACAAGTGACATTCTTGTTGATTTTTAGTTTTTTAACTGTGCCGTTAACGACCTCCGAGAGAGTTAGTTTGACCTTTACTCTCAGATCGGCACCTCGGTTTACACGTTGACTGCGTTGACCTCCGCCAAAACCACCAAACCCGCCGAAATGGCCTCCAAAGATATCTCCGAACTGACTGAAAATATCCTCCATCGAGAATCCACCACTGAATCCTCCGCCACCGCCAAATCCACTGCCACTCATTCCTTCGTGTCCGAATCGGTCATAACGGGCACGTTTGTCGGGATTGCTCAGCACATCGTATGCTTCGGCAGCCTCTTTGAATTTCTCTTCGGCATCTTTATCTCCCGGGTTTTTGTCCGGATGGTATTTTATTGCAGCCTTGCGGTATGCTTTTTTAATTTCATCTTCGTTAGCCGTACGTTCGACTCCGAGGACTTCATAATAATCGCGTTTTGACATATCCTTGATTTTCGATTATTCGCCTACGACAACTTTGGCGAAACGAACAACTTTGTCTTTGAGTTTGTAACCTTTTTGAACTACGTCAATGATTTTTCCCTTTTGAGATGGTTCGAATGCTGGAATCTTTGCGATTGCTTCGTGGAGATCGGTATCCAATTCGTTGCCAATTGCTTCGATTTCAGTTACGCCCTGTTGGGTCATTGTTTGCATCAATTTTTTGTATATCAAGACTAATCCTTCACGGATCGAATTGATGTCTTCGGTTTTTTCGTTGGCATCGATAGCACGTTCCATATCATCGACTATTGCCAGTATCGACTTGATAACATCTTCTCCGCCTTTGGATATCAGTTCAAGTTTTTCGCGTGAAGTCCTTTTGCGGTAATTCTCATACTCAGCTGCCAGGCGAATATATTTGTCTTTCCACTCGGCAACCTGTGATGTCAAGTCTTCTGACACATTGTCAGCATCATTGTCTTGCTTATCTGTCAAAGTGTCAGTTGATTCTTGTCCACACTCGCATTCATTTTCCGTCGCTTGTTGTTCAGTGTTAGCTGCAAAGTCTTTATTCTCAGTATCTTTGCACGCTGTTTTATTGTCGTTCATATTGTGTTTGTTTTTTCTGATTCTCATAGTTTACTTGATTAAATCAAATTGCATACCATCAAAACTGATTGTCAGTATTTTCTGTATTACAGAATTTCGGTCCGCAAAGTTAAAATTTTAAATTGTAAAAAACTAATAATCAAAACTCTTACAACACTATAAACAGAATATCTGCCGCTGAATATCAGCGAAATAAATTGTTCGCAGAATTTAGTTTTGTCAGTGATGAAAAAATGTGAGATTTTTCTTTTGTAAAAAATGTAATATTATAGAAGAAAAAGTTACCTTTGTGGAACAAAAATAGTATAAACACATAAAACAAAAAATATGGCAGATATAACTAAAAAAGCTGCTGATAACATTAGAATATTGGCTGCATCGATGGTCGAAAAGGCCAAATCAGGACACCCAGGTGGTGCATTGGGTGGCGCCGATTTTATTAATGTTCTCTATTCGGAATTCCTCCGTTATAATCCGAATGATTACAAATATCCATTCCGTGACAGACTTTTCCTCGATCCAGGACATATGTCACCAATGCTCTACGGTGTCCTCGCCGCAGCAGGAATTATGCCGATGGAGGAGGTGAAAAATTTCCGCCAGTGGGGTAGTCAAACTCCAGGTCATCCGGAAGTGGATCTCACTCACGCAATTGAAAATACATCAGGTCCGCTTGGACAAGGACACGTGATGGCAGTAGGTGCTGCTATCGCAGAGAGATTCCTTGCAGCCCGTTTCGGTGAGTGGACTGCCCATAAAACATACGCATTTATCTCTGATGGCGGAATCCAGGAAGAGATTTCTCAAGGTGCGGGTCGTATTGCAGGCCACTTGGGATTGGCTAATCTGATTATGTTCTACGACTCGAATAACGTGCAGTTGTCGACAAAAGTTGATGAAGTTTCAGCTGAAGATGTTGCTACAAAATATCGTGCGTGGGGTTGGTCGGTATTGGAAATAAATGGTAATGATGCTGATGAAATTCGTGCTGCACTTAACACTGCAATTGCAGAGACTCAACGCCCGACTCTGATTATCGGCAACACAATAATGGGATTCGGTGCAAGAGATAAAGAGGGTGCATCGTTTGAAGGACGTGTCAATACGCACGGTCAGCCACTTAGTGCTGCGGGTGCAGATATGGCTATGACTATCAAAAACTTGGGAGGTAATCCAGATGAACCTTTCACACTGTTTACGGAAACTGTAGAACTTTATGCTAAACGTCGTGAAGAACTCAATAGTTGGTTTGCTCAGCGTGAACAGATTGAAAATGAGTGGAGAAAAAATAATCCAGAGGCTGCAGCCAAGTTGGATAGATTCCTTGGTGGTGTTTTGCCCGAATTGGATTTCTCGCAAGTGGCACAGGGAGATAATGTTGCTACACGTGCAGCCTCAGCAGCAGTGCTGAAATATCTGGCTGCAAATGTTGAAAATATGATTGTGTCATCGGCTGACCTTTCTAACTCGGATAAGACTGACGGATTCAAAGTTAAACCTTTGGTTAAGGGCGACTTTTCAGGAGGATTCCTCAATGCAGGCGTATCTGAATTGACAATGGCTTGTATTATGAATGGTATAGCATTGCACGGTGGAGTTTATTGTGCTTGTGGAACATTCTTTGTCTTCTCGGATTATATGAAACCGGCTTTGAGATTGGCTGCATTGCAACGTCTTCCAGTTAAGTATGTATGGACTCACGACTCGTTCCGCGTTGGTGAAGATGGTCCTACTCACCAGCCAATCGAACACGAAGCTCAACTCAGGTTGATGGAGCAATTGCGTAACCATCGTGGTGAACGTTCTGTATTGGTACTTCGCCCGGCAGATGCAAACGAAACAACAGTCGCTTGGCAAATGGCTATGGAAAATCAACGTCCTACGGCATTGGTTCTCTCTCGTCAGAATATTAAATTGTTGCCGGGCTCTGGTTGGGATAAGGCTCAAGGTGTGAGAAAGGGAGCTTATATCGTAGAGGATTGTGAAGGTACCCCGGATATTGTTTTGTTGGCAAGTGGTTCGGAAGTATCTACTCTGGCAGGTACAGCAGAGTTGTTGCGTGCCGACGGAATCAAAGTTCGTCTGGTCTCAGTTCCTTCAGAGGGCTTGTTCAGGGATCAAACTACAGAATACCAACACAGTGTGCTGCCTAAAGGAGTTCGTCGTTTTGGATTGACTTCAGGATTGCCTTGCACATTGGCTGCACTTGTTGGCGAAAACGGAATGATTCAAGGTTTGGATCATTTCGGATATTCGGCTCCGGCTGGTGTATTGGACGAAAAATTCGGATATACTCCGGCTCAAGTTTATGAAAATGTAAAGAAATTCTTAAAATAATTCGACTATGAAATTTTTTATCGATACGGCTAATCTGGACCAGATCAGACAAGCCAATGAATTGGGAATCCTTGATGGTGTGACTACAAATCCTTCGCTGATGGCTAAAGAGGGTATTAAAGGTGTAGCGGCAATTCGCCAACACTACAAGGATATTTGCAACATCGTAGATGGTGATGTGTCTGCAGAAGTGCTTTCTTGCGATTTCGAGTCGATGATCAAAGAGGGTGAAGAACTTGCTGCTTTGGACGAAAAAATCGTTGTAAAAGTGCCTTGTACAAAAGATGGTATCCGTGCAGTGAAATATTTTACTGATAACGGTATTCGTACAAATTGTACATTGATTTTTTCTGTGGGACAAGCATTATTGGCTGCCAAAGCAGGTGCGACATATGTATCTCCATTCGTAGGTCGTTTGGATGATATCTCTAGTGATGGTGTAGCTCTGGTTGCACAAATCGTAGATGTATTCCGTACTTATGGCTATGAAACACAAGTGTTAGCAGCTTCGATTCGTTCAACTCAACATATTATTCAATGCCTCGAAGTGGGTGCTGACGTTGCGACTTGTCCTTTGAATCCGATTTTGGGATTGTTAAATCATCCGTTGACAGATAGAGGTCTCGAAACATTTATGAAGGATGCAGCAAAAATGAATCAATAATGATCGATTTACACAAAAGAAAAGCCTGGCATTTAATATGTCAGGCTCTTTTATTTATATAGTTAACGATTTCAATAGCTAATGTCAGAATATTAAATATTTAGGCAGGCTACGATTCTTTTTGCCGAGTCCGAAATGCCAAGTTGTTTGATGTTTTTTTCGAGGGTATTAATCTTGTCTGAAGATTTTAATAACTCCTCAGCTATGGGAATCGCTCGTTCAATGGCTTCTGAATCAGGAATCAATAGTGCAGCGTCTTTACTGCTTAGTGCTTGAGCATTTTTTGTCTGATGATCCTCTGCAACGTTTGGTGAGGGAACGAATATTGTAGCCTTACCGACAAGAGACAATTCTGATACAGTACAAGCTCCTGCTCGTGCGATAACAACATCAGCTATGGAGTAAGCATAATCCATACGTTCGATGAATGCTCCTCGCCAGATGTTAGGTAGATTGCGTCCGGCTAATTGCTCATTTATTTGTGCCTCGTAATATTTACCAGTTTGCCAAATTACCTGAAATTGTTGTTCTGCAACAATGCGATCAATGTGGTGAATAATGGCAGAGTTTAATGTTTTTGTGCCAAGAGAGCCTCCTGTTACTAGTAATGTCGGTTTGTGCTTATCGAGTCCAAAATATTGATAGGCATTGTCAGACTTAGATTCAATATTCGTGAAATTACCTCTTAGCGGATTGCCCGTCATTACAATCTTGTCACTTGGGAAAAATCTATCCATATTATCATATGCCACGCAAATCTTCTCGGCACGTTTAGATAAGATCTTATTGGTCAGGCCTGCATAAGAATTCTGTTCCTGAATAATAGTTCTGATACCCATTCTTTGGGCACTCCACAGCACAGGAGCACTTGCATATCCTCCGAACCCTACAACAATATCTGGCTTGAAATCACAAATAATCTTTCGGGCTTTGCTTAGACTGCGAATTACCTTGAACGGCAACAATAAATTTTTCAGTGAGAGTTTACGCTGCAACCCTGCAACCGGAAGCCCTTCGATTCGGTATCCGAGTGCAGGAATGCGTTCCATCTCCATTTTTCCTTCTGCACCGATAAACAACAGTTCGACTTGATTGCCGAACTGTTGTTTTAATTCCTCTGCGACAGAGACTGCCGGGTAAATGTGTCCTCCTGTACCGCCTCCACTGAGAATTATTTTTTTCATTTCTGTGGTGTATTGAGATTTATTCTAATTTGAGTTACAATCTTTTTCAGATACAGGGTGAAATCTCCATCCATTATCCACGAGTAATAACTCGGATCTTTCTTGAATACTTCAGCGACGGATTGTCCCTTGTACTTGCCAAAGTTGAACACCTCGACGTCATTCTTATCATAAATGATTCTTCCCGAGAAATCTACAAATCTCTCTTGTGTTGAGAACTCAGAGAGTGCATTAATGTCATTGCTCAAATCGGGATAACGGTCGAGTTGTGCCTTGAGCACTTCGTACGTAGCTCGAGTGTCGGCATCTGCCGAGTGGGCATTGGTCAAATCTTCGTTGCAATAGAACTTATAAGCTGCCGACAGAGTACGTGGTTCTTTCTTGTGGAAGATAGTTTGTACATCTACGAACTTTCTTTTTTTGAGGTCTATGTCAATACCTGCTCTCAAGAATTCCTCTACCAAAATCGGAATATCGAATCGATTTGAATTAAATCCGGCCAAATCACAACCTTCAATTAATTGTGACAATGACTTGGCAATGTCCTTAAAACGAGGACACTCTTTGACATCTTCATCGGTAATTCCGTGTATGGAACTTGCCTCTGCCGGAATCGGCATCTCTGGATTTATTCTGCGGGTCTTCGACATCTCATCGCCATTAGGCATAACCTTTAGAATCGAAATTTCGACAATGCGATCTCGTGAGATATTTGTTCCCGTAGTTTCAAGGTCAAAAAAGACAATCGGGTTTTTGAGATTAAGTTCCATTTACACAGTGAATTATACGATTGGCATTAAAAGTACCAACATTTCATCATCGGCATTTTCGATAATTGGGCGAAATACTCCGGGACGAGATTTGTCAGCCAATTCGATGAGAATGTCAGCCGATTCGAGATTGTTGAATATTTCCAGTAGGAATGTCGACTTGAAGCCGATTGCAATCGGAGCTCCTTCGTACGAACAAGGCAGTGTTTCGTTTGCAGATGCCGAGTAGTCAATATCCTGAGCTGTGATGTTCAGAGAATTTTGTGTTGCTTCGATTTTAATCAGATTAGTTGTCTGGTTTGAGCATACTGCCACACGACGGATTGTATTGATAAAGTCTGCTCGGTCGACAGTTATTTTACTCGGATTGTTGACAGGAATTACTGCATTGTAGTTTGGATAGTTTCCTTCAATCAGACGACAAATCAAAGTGTGTTTATTGAATTTGAAGATTGCATTCTTTGCGTTGAAATCAACAGAAACAGGATCTTCGCCTTTGCTCAGGATATTTTTCAACAATGTCGCAGGTTTCTTTGCCAGAATCAGCGAACCATTAACATTGTTGTTTACATCTTTAACACAATATTTCACGAGTTTGTGTGTATCTGTAGCTACGAATGTCAGATTAGAACCTTCGAGATTGACATAAATACCACTCATAACGGGACGCATTTCGTCATCACCCGCAGCAAACAATGTCTTATTGATAGCTCCGAGCAGTACGCCTGATTCGATGTCAAAGTGGTTAATATTTTCTTCATCGAAAGAGTATGCCTTTGGGTAGCTATGTCCGCTGGTACAGGGGATTGCAAGTTTTCCTCGCAACCAGCTGATTGTAATTTCAGACTGACTTGCCTCGATTGTAAGAGGTTGGTCTGAGAACTCTTTCAGTGAATCGACAACCATTCTCGGAACAGCAATAGTTCCATCTTGTTCAACGCTGTCAACTTCGATCACACCAATCATCGTAGTTTCAAGGTCCGATGCCGTAACTTTAAGAGTCTTGTCTGCACTAAGTTCCAACAGAAAATAGTCAAGTATAGGGAGTGTGTTTTTATTGCTGATTACGCGTCCTGTAGCCTGAAGAACGTTTAGCAATGAATTGCTGGATACGTTAAATTTCATATTTATTAGTTTTTAAATTTTCTCTTAAGCACCAAAGTTAAGATTTTAAGATGAGATTTCAAATAAAAAAACAGGAAAAGTTATAAGCCGGGTTCTGTACCTCAATATATTCACAAAAGAGGTCTCCGTCATTTATCTGGATTGACAGTCACCTGCCAATTCTAAGCAACCTACCCTCCGACCTAACGAATGTTTCGGACGAGTAACCCTCAGAGGTCGGTATACACGGTCTTGCAACCCGCAACTCGTACGGCAATCGACGTCACCGCCGATTCGGTAGGCTCTTACCCCACCTTTTCACCCTTACCTTGAATTGCTTCGAGGCGGTTATTTTCTGTTACGTTGAGCATACCCTTACGGACATCTTGGCGTTAGCAAGTGCGGCACTCTGCGTTGCCCGGACTTTCCTCTGCCATAACGGCAGCGACGGAACGCTCTTCCTGTTTTTTATATTTATGATTCTATTTTTTAACTATTTTTTGGCCTCTTTACTCCACGAATCTTTTAATGTTACAGTACGATTGAATATCGGTTTTCCTGGAGTCGAATCGTAGTCTGCTACGAAGTAACCCATTCTTTCAAATTGGAACTTGTCACCGGCCGAAATATGTGCCATTGAAGGTTCAGCCATTGCTGTGATAACCTTGAGTGATTCCGGATTGAGATAATCGATGAATGTCTTGCCTTCTTCTGTATTGTCTGGTGCCTCTTTCGAGAACAAACGGTCATAAAGACGTACCTCAACGGGCAGTGCATCTGCTGCATTAACCCAGTGAATTACACCTTTAATTTTGCGACCATCTGACGAACTTCCGTTTCCTGACATCGGATCGTGTGTGCAACGAAGTTCGATAATATTGCCATTTTCGTCTTTAATAACTTCTTGACACTTAATGATATATGAGTAACGCAGACGTACTTCACTACCCACTGTCAGACGGAAGAATTTCTTAGGTGGATTTTCCATAAAGTCGCTACGTTCGATATAGATTTCTCTTGAGAAAGATACATCTCTACGTCCTGCAGTTTCGTCCTCTGGATTATTCACACAACTCATAATTTCGGTCTTTCCTTCGGGATAGTCGGTAATGACTACTTTTATTGGATCAAGAACAACCATTCGGCGTTGTGCATTCTTGTTGAGGTCTTCACGAATACAGAATTCCAACAGTCCAAGGTCGATGACATTATCACGTTTTGCTACTCCGACCTTTTCAGCGAATGCTCGTATTGATGCGGGAGTGTAACCGCGTCTACGCAGACCACAGATTGTCGGCATACGCGGGTCGTCCCAGCCACTGACGTAATTTTCTTTAACGAGTTGCAGCAGTTTGCGTTTTGACATTACGGTGTATGTCAAATTCAGACGGGCGAATTCGTATTGATGGCTTGGGAAGATTCCAAGTTGTTCGATAAACCAATCGTATAGAGGTCTGTGTACGTCAAATTCCAGAGTACAAATCGAGTGAGTGATGCGTTCTATTGAGTCAGATTCGCCGTGTGCGTAATCGTACATCGGGTAGATACACCACTTGTTGCCTGTTCTATGGTGTTCGCTATGGAGTATGCGGTACATAATAGGGTCGCGGAACAACATATTGGGGTGTGCCATATCGATTTTCGCCCTCAAAACCTTTTCTCCGTCGGCATATTTGCCATCTTTCATCTCTTCGAAAAGACGCAAATTCTCCTCTACCGAACGATTTCTCCACGGAGATTCTTTGCCCGGGACTGTTACGGTACCTCTGCCCAAACGAATCTCTTCCTGAGTTTGATCATCAACATATGCTTTGTCTTTCTTGATTAGTTCTACGGCCCAATCATAAAGTTGCTGGAAATAGTCCGATGCGTAGTATTCTCCAGCCCATTGGAATCCTAACCATTTGATGTCCTCTTTGATAGAGTCGACATATTCGGTATCCTCTTTTACAGGATTCGTGTCGTCAAAGCGGAGATTACACAAACCGTTGTATTTTTTTGCTAGACCGAAATTCAAACAGATAGACTTTGCGTGTCCGATATGGAGATATCCGTTTGGTTCCGGCGGGAAACGTGTTTGTACTCGGGTGTTCCCCTCGGCAATACTTTTTTCGATAATTTCTTCGAGGAAATTCAGTGATCTTTCCTCGGTACGGGTTGTGGATTCGTCAATCATTGTATATATATTAATCTATTGATTTAAAGTTTTTTCGTATACTTTAATGAGGTT
>CAJGBR010000049.1 GCA_904501625.1 uncultured Rikenellaceae bacterium | reverse complement strand
TCATAAGCCTCAATGACACGACGAATCAGATCATCAATTCCACGATCCTTCGATGCGACTGTCGGCACCATTGGGATACCCAACAATTTTCCCAACATATTGTGATCAAGCTTCGTCTCCTCTTTTTCCAATGAATCGTACATATTCAGAGCAACGACGACTTTCAAGTGCATATCAATCAGTTGGGTTGTCAGCAGCAAGTTTCTTTCGAGATTTGAAGCATCAACAACATTCACCACAACATCGGGCATCTGTTCGGCCAAGTGTTTTCTAACGAATAACTCTTCGGGTGAATATTCAGTTATGGAGTAGGTTCCGGGTAAATCCGACAGATTAATTCTGTATCCATATCGTTCGACGTGAGTCGTTTTAGCACCTACAGTCACACCACTGTAATTTCCGACGTGCTCATTAGCACCCGAAATCATATTGAACAGCGAAGTCTTTCCGCTATTCGGATTGCCAACAAGAGCAACATTTATCACATTAGACTGCGAACGGTGACGTTGTTCGACAACACCCTCCTCAATTGTTGTCTCCCCACATACAGCCTCAACAAAAGGTTCACAAGCCGTATCAACCTCTATCAACGAAGCCTCGCTACGCCTTAGGGCTACTCTGTAACCCATAATTTCATATTCAATTGGATCTAACATCGGGGCACTCTTGATAACCGTAATACCTTTACCCCGCACAAATCCCATTTCCATTACCCTACGACGAAACGAGCCGTGACCGTATATTTTAACGATCACAGCACGCTCATTTGATCCAAGTTGTGAAAGTCTCATCAACTTAAATTTTATTTTGGATTAATATTCGTTCCAGCTCTTGATTTTAATATCCTCTTTTGATAATTTACAGAATGCCATAATAAATGCAGCTGCCAGACGTGCATTTGTTATCAGTGGAATATTGAAATCTATCGCACTGCGACGAATCGTGTAATCATTATTCAACTCATCTTTAGACAGATTTTTCGGGATATTAACAACCAAATCGATCTTCTTTTCTTTGATGTAATCAAGTGTATTTGGTGTTGCATCTTGATCCGGCCAATACAATACGGTCGCTTTCACGCCGTGTTCTTCGAGGTATTTAGCAGTGCCTTTTGTTGCGAAAATGTTGTATCCCTTCTCCTGCAATGCTTTAGCCGGAGCAACCATTTCGATTTTCGAACGGCTATCACCTGTTGAGAGCAATACATTCTTTTCGGGTATCTTATATCCGACAGACAACATTGATTTGAGTATTGCCTCATAGAAATCTTCACCTATACAACCCACTTCACCCGTAGAGGCCATCTCAACACCTAAAACAGGGTCTGCCTTCTGAAGACGTGAGAATGAGAATTGAGATGCTTTGATTCCGACATAATCCAATTCGAAGAACGATTTATGCGGCACTTCAACCGGCAATCCCAACATTACACGTGTAGCAATATCTATGAAATTTACTTTCAGCACTTTCGATACAAACGGGAAACTACGAGAAGCTCTCAGATTACACTCGATAACTTTGATATCGTTATCTTTTGCGAGGAACTGAATGTTGAACGGCCCACTGATTCGAAGTCCTTTGGCAATCTGACGTGTAATCTTTTTGATTCTACGCATTGTTTCAACATACAGTTTCTGTGCTGGAAATACCATCGTAGCATCACCCGAGTGTACACCTGCAAATTCTACGTGTTCAGATATTGCATATACAATGATTTCACCATCTTTTGCTACGGCATCAAATTCCACCTCTTTTGCATTCTGTACAAATTCAGACACTACAACGGGATATTTCTTCGACACATTCGTAGCCAGTGTCAGGAAATGTTCTAATTCTTCTCTATTAGATACGACGTTCATAGCAGCACCTGACAACACATACGACGGACGTACCAATACGGGGAATCCCACCTGATCAACGAAATCGTAAATATCTTCTAGAGAGGTCATTTCTCTCCAACGAGGTTGATCGATTCCTGCATCGTCAAGCATTGCCGAGAATTTATGACGGTCTTCAGCTCTGTCAATATCTGCAGCAGAGGTTCCCAAAATAGGCACATTTTCCTGATCAAGACGCATTGCAAGGTTGTTCGGAATCTGTCCACCCACCGAAACAATCACACCTTTTGGAGCTTCGAGATCGGTTACGTCAAGCACACGTTCCAAAGTCAGTTCATCGAAATAGAGTCTATCGCACATATCGTAATCGGTAGAGACTGTTTCCGGATTATAATTGATCATAATCGAACTATATCCATTTTGGCGGATTGTGTTGATTGCATTAACGCTACACCAGTCGAATTCGACTGAGCTACCGATTCTATAAGCACCAGATCCGAGTACTACAACCGATTTACCATCTCGAGCAAAGTCAATATCGTGACTTGTTCCATTATAGGTCAGATAGAGGTAATTGGTTTGTGCCGGGAATTCTCCTGCCAATGTGTCAATTTGCTTCACAACAGGAACAATTCCTCGTGACTTACGCCAAGCTCTGACTTCAAGAATTTTCTCCTCAATCACATCGCTCGAGCATTTAGTCACGGTACGGGCAATCTGGAAATCTGAGAAACCTTTTTGTTTTGCTTCAAGCATCAACGCATCAGGCACCTCTGAGATTTGATTATAATTTGAGAGTTCTGACTCGATGTTAATTATATTTTTCAGTTTATCAAGGAACCACTTATCGATTTTGGTAAGTTCATTGATACGCTCAACCGTATAACCATTCTTCAATGCGTGGGCAATCACAAAGATTCGTTTATCGGTTGCAACACTCAGTTCTCGATCAATATCTTCAACGGCGAATGCCTTATTGGCCACAAAGCCGTGCATTCCCTGACCTATCATACGCAAGCCCTTTTGGATTATCTCCTCAAAGGTTCGACCAATAGCCATTACCTCACCAACAGATTTCATTGATGATCCCAATTCACGAGAAACGCTCTTGAATTTACCGAGGTCCCAACGTGGCAATTTGCAGACTACATAATCGAGTGTCGGCTCGAAGCACGCAGTTGTTGATCTTGTTACCGAGTTTTTAAGTTGCGGAAGTCCGTAACCAAGTCCCAATTTCGCAGCAACAAATGCCAACGGATAACCTGTTGCTTTAGATGCCAATGCTGACGAACGCGACAGACGAGCATTAACTTCAATTACGCGATAGTCTTCTGAATCTGTATCCAAAGCAAACTGCACATTACATTCACCAACAATTCCAACGTGGCGAACGATACGGATTGCGATCTCACGCAACTTGCTAACTTCAGAACTTGTCAGCGTTTGAGTCGGAGCAACTACGATACTTTCTCCTGTATGAATTCCCAGAGGGTCGAAGTTCTCCATATTGCAGACCGTGATACAGTTATTATATCTATCTCGAACTACTTCGTATTCAATTTCCTTCCAGCCTTTGAGTGATTTTTCCACCAGGATCTGTGGCGAGTATGAGAAGGCCTTTTTAGCCAATTGATCCATTTCCTCGTCGTTATCACAAAATCCCGAGCCCAATCCTCCGAGTGTAAATGCAGGACGAATGATTACGGGATAACCCAACTCGTGAGCAACTGACTTAGCATCTTCGACATTTGTAACAGCGTGACTCTTAATGGTCTTAACGCCGATTTCGTCCAATTTCTTTACGAATAAATCGCGGTCTTCCGTATCAATAATTGACTGAACCGGAGTACCCAATACCTGAATATTATATTTTTCAAGCACACCTGTACGGAACAATGCCACACCACAATTCAGAGCTGTCTGGCCTCCGAATGCCAACAAAATTCCATCAGGACGTTCTCGTTCGATAACCTGCTCAACAAATTCAGGTGTCACAGGCAACAGATAGACCCTGTCTGCAATATTTTCAGATGTTTGAATTGTTGCAATATTCGGATTGATCAGGACCGTATATATTCCCTCTTCTTTGAAGGCTTTGAGTGCTTGAGAACCTGAATAATCAAATTCACCGGCTTCACCAATCTTCAGTGCTCCCGACCCCAGCAGCAGCACTTTATTTATCTTTTTTATTTCTTGCATCGTCTGATTTGTTCAATAAAATTATCGAAAATGAATGAGGTATCTTCTGGACCACGAGATGATTCGGGGTGGAACTGCACAGAAGCAAATGGTTTGTTAATATGACCAATTCCCGAATTTGTTGCATCATTCAGATTTGTAAAACGAATTTCCCAACCTTTGGGCAGTGTGGTTGCATCTACGGCAAATCCGTGATTTTGACTTGTAATCACCGCACGATCTGTACCTTCAATCACAACTGGTTGATTACAGCCTCTGTGTCCGCATTTTAGTTTTTGTATCTTTGCTCCCGCAGCCAATGCTAACAATTGGTGTCCGAGTCCGATTCCGAGTATCGGTTTTTCAGTCTGCATTGCCTTACGTATATTTTCTATTGTCACTCCGCACATTTCTGGATTTCCAGGACCTGTCGACAATAACACTCCGTCATATTCCATTGTCGAGAAATCATAATCCCACGGAACTCTGACAACTTCTGCTCCTCGTTTAAGCAGACTATTTACAATATACTCTTTACTGCCACAATCCACCAACACGACCTTGCAGTCACCTGATCCGTATTTGGTAATCTCTTTAAGGCTGACCTCAGATACAAGATTTTCCTTATTAGGGTCATAAAATTCAGCACACTCATCGCAACCTTCCACTACGATTTTGCCGAGCATAACTCCATTTTCACGGATCTCTTTTGTTATTTCGCGAGTATCGACACCGAATATTGCCGGAATATGATTCTCTATCAACCAGTCTCTAAAACTTTTAGCAGCGTTCCAATGACTATAATTGAATGAACAGTCCGTAACAATCAATCCTCGAACATGAATCTTATCCGATTCAAATGATTTAATAACGCTATCGACGCATTCGCAATTCGACACTCCATAGTTACCAACAAGCGGATAGGTCATAACAAGAATCTGACCCTGATATGCAGGATCGGTCAACATCTCAGTGTAACCTGTCATTGGGGTAGAAAAAACGACCTCGCCCGAAGTGGACCTTTCATCGCCAAATGCGAAGCCTTTGAAAACTTTGCCATTCTCCAGAATAAGAGAGGCGGATTTAAATTTTGACATCTTGCAGTGCAGTTAAATATTATATTTAGCTGAAACTGCCTCTTGTATGCATCTGCCACACCGATATTTCCTCAAAAATAACCAACACCTTAAAGCATCACCCAAGTTTACTTTTCCTCAGAATCAATCACTAAATCTTAGTTTGTAAACCAAACCTTTATGGGTCATTATCAAGGCATTTCCTCAACACGGCAGCACCTTTCAGAGGTCAGGGAACCCAGCTAGTTTCCCTTGTTTCTGAACGACAAAATTACAATATTTATTTCGGATTTACAAATATCCCATTCACATTTTACAAAAAAAAGTTACCTTTGCAGTATGATTACAAAAAGTGAAATAAACATCATTCGTTCACTTGGCGACAGAGCCGGCCGTTCGGAACACGGTCTGTTTGTTGTCGAGGGAGATAAGTCCATTGCAGAGATATGTAATGCAGGTTTTAAAATCGTCAGAATGTTTACAACAACTGATGGTCCGGGACTGAAAATTCGGCCTTCGGATATGGCACGTATTTCATCTCATAAATCTCCACCCGACAGACTTGCACTTTTCAAAATACCAGAAAGAAAAATCGATTTCCAACTAATAAATAAAGATTTAACCCTTGTTTTGGACGATGTACAGGATCCAGGAAATCTTGGCACAATCATACGTCTGGCAGATTGGTTCGGCATCAAACAGATAATCTGCTCGCCTGCAACGGTTGATGTATTCAATCAGAAAACAATTCAGGCTTCGATGGGTTCCATTTCTAGAGTTAATGTGCAGTATATTCCACTTGAAGATTTTTTCAAACAAGTTAACAATATTCCTATTTTTGGCACATTTCTCGAAGGTGAAGATATCTACACAAGCCAACTATCCCACCCCGCAATCATCGTTATGGGCAATGAGGGCAAAGGTATTTCTGATGCTACATCAAAATTTACAAATCGACGCATTACAATCCCACCATATCCGCACGATGCAACAACCGTCGAATCTCTGAACGTGGCAATGGCTACGGCTGTAGTCTGCTCCGAATTCAGACGAAGGATGAAAAAATAGTCAGTGCGTTTGGCATTTAACTAAAAAAATACGAAATTTGTATTTTAAATTATGTAAGTAATATGAACTCCTCGCGGAGTTGTGTGATATGAATAAAACAGACGTTAATTGCGAAAATTGCGAAAGAAGAGATAATTGCAAACTCGATATAGGACGCGGATGCAGATTCTGTGTCCCAACTGACCTTGAAAACGCCGAAGGTACATCTGTAATCGTTTGCCCTGGTGCTCAAAAATTACACATAACCGATTGGCTGAATGATTACCCAAATGTCGAAACATCTGAAATAGTAGAGGTTCGTTTTAAAAATACCCGCAAAGGGTATTATGCCAATACCAACAATCTGCAACTCAACGAAGGCGACATCGTTGCAGTAGAAGCCTCTCCCGGTCACGACATCGGAATCGTATCACTGACAGGAGATATTGTCGGTCGCCAGATGCGTAGAATCGGATTCACTCCGCTTAACGGCGAATTCAAAAAAGTTTACCGCAAGGCTAAACCTTACGACATCGAAAAATGGCAAGAGGCAATCGCATTGGAACACTCGACAATGATCAAATCAAGACAGATTGCCGCCAACCTCGGTCTTGATATGAAAATCGGAGATGTCGAATATCAGGGAGATAAAGTCAAGGCGATTTTCTATTACATTGCCGATGAACGTGTCGACTTCCGTGAATTAATCAAGATTTTGGCAGAGCAGTTCCGAATTCGCGTCGAAATGAAACAAATCGGTGCCCGTCAAGAGGCTGGTAGAATCGGAGGTATCGGCTCGTGTGGTCGTGAATTATGTTGTGCTTCGTGGATGTCAAGTTTCAGTGCAGTAACAACTAATGCTGTAAGATATCAGGAAATCTCTCTTAATCCACAAAAACTCGCAGGTCAATGTGGAAAATTAAAATGTTGTCTGACATACGAACTCGATTCATATATGGACGCACGTCGTTCAATTCCGAGAGTAAATGCTCCGATTGAGATTATGGACGGCAACTACTATTTGGTCAAGACCGACATCTTCAAACAGTTGATGTACTTCTCAACCGATCCGAACGGAGCCTCATCTACAGCAGTTCCCGTAGACCGCGTACGTGAACTTATTGCACTGAATAAAAAAGGCATCAAACCGGATTTACTGATTGACGAAAATCACACAACCCCACCCGTCATCACTGAACCCAACTTCTTTAACGCTGTAGATGAAGAGAGTATCTCAAGATTTGACAATACGAACAAACGCAAAAACAAACGTAAAAATAACAACCGTTCAGACCGCAATAAACAGGCAAAAAAGGGTAACGAGAATAACCTTTCTACAAAGGCAGAAAAGGCTCCGGGACAAGATAAAATTACATCTAAGCCTGAGCAAACCAAACAGATTGAGCAACTGTCTGCATCACCAGAAAAGATCATTCAGAACACTCCGGATAGAGCGAAAACCTCTTCTGAAAATGAGGACAACGGTGGACACTACAGACGAAATAAGTATCGTCGTCCCAATAGACAATTCAAAAACAAAGAGAATAAAAACGAGAATAAGTGAGATTGATTAACACCATAACTCACGCAATCATAAAGACGGGTTACATCTTGGCAATCAGCCTTTTTGCAATCAGTTGTAGCAATAAGAATTGTCATTATGGACTTGTTGACTTACCTGAATTCGGCTGGAGTAAAGATAGTGTAAAATATGTTATATTTGAAAATAACGACACACTGAATCAACACTCAATAGGCATTTTGTTCAGATTTAACCCACAGACAACAAGTCACAGTCAGGCTCGAATCGCGATTGAAATACAATCACCCTCAAGCGAAATCTATCGTGACACGCTGAGTTGTTGTCTTGTTATCAATACTGACAATAAAAGTTTTTCGACATTCTCAGAACAAGAATTCACTTTTATTGAGAATGCCAGATTCTTTGAACAAGGAAAATATATTTTTAGAATAAACCATTTAGAAAATGCACCAATGATAGGCATTGATGCAATTGGAATTATAATAAATTGACAATGGCAAAAGGAAAAAATAAACTTGCAAGATTCGCCGAAAATGAGACATTCAAGTGTATGATTCAACCCGAATTCGACGAAATCTTCCACAAGAATCACTCACTCAAAGGCAATTGGGCTGAGAAATTTTTTGGCAATAATAACCCAATCGTTTTGGAACTCGGCTGCGGACGTGGCGAATACACAGTCGCACTTGCTCAGATGTATCCTGACAAAAACTTCATCGGCGTAGACATCAAGGGTGCCAGAATGTGGCGAGGTGCAAAAACTGCAACTGAAAACAATATGCCAAATGTCGCATTCCTCAGAACTCGCATTGAATTTATCGAATCATTTTTCGACAAAGATGAAGTATCTGAAATTTGGATCACCTTCCCCGATCCTCAGCTCAAAAAGGCCCGTGTAAAGAAACGTCTGACAGGACCGCTATTCTTGGCAAGATATGCACTATTCTTAAAATCAGATGGTTGGATCAACCTCAAGACAGATTGTCGACATTTGCACGACTACACCAAAGCTGTAGTTGACCACAATAATCTCGAATGTGAAGTTGCAAATACAGACATTTACGGCAGCGGTTATGCCGATCCGTTATTGTCCATAAAAACTCGATATGAGGGTATTTTTCTGGACCGAGGAGTCAAGATCACCTATCTTCGATTCACCCTCGGCGAAAAAAAATCATTCGAAGACCCCATTTTCGAACCTGACGATTTACTCTAATAAAAGTCAATTGCCACACATTCAACATACAAATGGCGTCCTGTGATGGGACGCCATTTGTTATTTAATCATTACTATTCATCTTTCAGAATCTCTTCAACCATCTCCTTAGTCAATGATGGTGATCCTGTATCTATGAATTGATCTATTACCACCTGAGCCGCCTTTCTGGCACTCTTTTTACTAGGAAATGGTTTTGCTCCGGATATTGCAGGAATAAATGGCTGATGGATTACAACTTTCTTATCCAAAAATATATCGTACCCCCAACCGCCTTCTACACGGATAACCTTCGACCGGAACCCCTCCCTAGAATACTCTCGACTACACGAACTCAGTCCTCCACATACACACAAAGACAAAATGACGACAACCACAAACGTAGTTGCCGTCATCATTATAGGAGACTGACGTTTAGTCATATTCGTCATAATCTTCAGTTGGGTGGAATTCGAATGTATCATCATATTTCAAAGATGCACTACGACCTGTAGTCACAAAACCACGATTTCCGATGGTGATACCGATTGCACCAGAACGAGCAGAGCCTTCAAAACCTGTACGTTCTTCCCACTTATCAGTTGCAGGATTGTATTCCCAAGTGTCAGTACGCAACGAACCTGTTTCGCCACAAGTGATATAACCTTTTCCGTTGATTACAAATGCAGCAGCATAAGCTCTCGGGATATTGTAATCATTATCGTAATCGTCATCGCTTACGTTTTCAATCTTACGTTTTTCAGTCCACTCGTCTTTTGCAGCATCATATGCATAGAATTCGTTAACATAGCTACCGTTATCCATACCACAGCATACATAAGCGATATCCTCAATCACGAAAACTGAAGCACCCATACGCTTAGAACCCGGAATACTTGTAACTTTTTCCCAAGCACCTGTAGCCGGAGTGTAACTATACATATCCTTCAAATATTTGTCATCATAACCCATACCTACAAAACCGCGACGACCGATTCCGAAACCGAGTGCACTATGACGAGCTGAGCCTGCGAAATCTGCGATTCTAGTCCAAGTATTCGATTGAGGATTATATTCGTAAAAATCTCTCAAATAGCCGAAATTTTCTTCGATATCCTCATTGTAACCCAATCCGACGTAACCTTTTCCGTCAGCAGCAAAACCTGTCGCGTGTGAACGCACAACACCTGGCATATCAGCACACTGTGTCCACGAACCATTGATATTGAATTTCCAAAGGTCATTCAGACGTTTTTTGCCTGTATATCCGCAACCAACATACGCTTCATCGTTGATGACAAATGATGCTGCATCGCTACGAGCTTCACCCTCAAATGCAGATCCCTTCACCCAGTTGCCGACCAATTCGTCATCACCACCACAAGAAACCAATCCTGCAGTTAATGACACCAATGCAATTGCCGTTACAAAAATTCTTTTCATTCCAATTCTGTTTTTAAAAATTTCAGGCGAAAATAAAACTATGTCGTGCCAATAAAAAAAATAATCTGCAAAACCTGATATTTTACCGATAAAACCACAAATAAATCCCT
>CAJGBR010000048.1 GCA_904501625.1 uncultured Rikenellaceae bacterium | reverse complement strand
TCGGATATCTGGTCAGGATAAACATCATAGACAGATGGCTGCGTCTGGATAAATCTGAAGGCGAACGTCTGTTCCGCGAGTTGAGCAATTCGCTGCGAGCACCAGAACTCGTAGACTCTCGCAGTGAGGAAATTATACAGAAGAAATAATTAAAAACAAAACATATGAATACAACCGGTCAAGTATCAGGTATTATTTCGAACCTTGTGACAGTAGAGGTCAATGGTCCCGTCGGACAAAATGAAATCTGTCTTATCACATTGGGCGAAATAAAAATGATGGCCGAAGTCATCAAGGTCATCGGCAATAAGGCTTATGTACAGGTTTTCGACTCGACACAAGGTTTGAAAATCGGAGACAAAGTCGAATTTCAAGGACATATGCTCGAAGTAACGCTGGGTCCGGGCATCTTGTCAAAAAGTTACGACGGACTGCAAAACGACCTTGAGAAGATGCCGTCGCTGTTCATCGAACGCGGGACTCGTACCGAGCCTCTCGACTTTGATGTAAAATGGCATTTCAAACCATTGGCAAAGGTCGGCGACAAGGTCTCAGCCGGAGCGTGGCTCGGGTCGGTTAAAGAAAAATGGGTTGACCATAAAATTATGGTTCCGTTTGAACTGACCAACGAGTATACAATAAAAGAGATTGCCGAAGAGGGTGACTACCTCGTAACCGACAAAATGGCCATAATCGTTGATAGTGAGGGTTCGGAACATACAGTTACTATGATACAGAAATGGCCTGTTAAACGAGCTATTACGGCATACAAAAATAAACCGCGTCCATATCGTATGATGGAAACAGGTGTTCGTGCGATTGACACCTTCAACCCGATTGCCGAAGGTGGAACGGGATTTATTCCTGGTCCGTTCGGTGCTGGGAAGACCGTACTTCAACACGCGATCTCAAAACAAGCTGATGCCGACGTCATCATCATCGTAGCTTGTGGAGAACGTGCCAATGAGGTTGTGGAAATCTTCGCAGAATTCCCACATCTCGATGACCCACACACAGGTCATAAACTTATGGAACGTACTTGCATCATTTGCAATACATCAAATATGCCTGTTGCTGCTCGTGAAGCATCTGTCTACACCGGTATGACAATTGGTGAATACTACCGGTCAATGGGATTGAAAGTTCTGATTCTTGCAGACTCGACATCACGATGGGCACAAGCTTTGCGTGAAATGTCAAACCGTCTGGAAGAGTTGCCAGGCCCTGACGGATTCCCGATGGACCTTTCTGCTATCATCTCAAACTTCTACTCTCGTGCAGGAATCGTCTCTCTGAACAACGGACAGACAGGATCCGTTACATTTATCGGAACAGTTTCTCCCGCAGGTGGTAACCTAAAAGAACCTGTAACAGAATCGACCAAGAAAATTGCACGTTGTTTCTACGCCTTGTCACAAGGACGTGCCGACAGTAAACGCTATCCTGCCATTGACCCAATGGACAGCTACTCAAAGTATCTCGAATATCCAGAAATCGAAAATTACCTCAACCAAAATATCGATGACCAATGGGTATCTCAAGTACGTGAAGGAAAAACAATTATGCAACGTGGCAAAGAGGCATCTGAACAGATTAATATCCTCGGTGATGACTCAGTACCCATCGACTACCACGACAGATATTGGAAATCAGAACTGATCGACTTCGTCATTCTACAACAAGATGCATTCGATAAAATTGACTCGAATACACCTATCGAACGTCAGAAATTTATGTACAAAAAGATTATAGACATCTGTCACAAAACATTCTCATTCAAAGCATTTGAAGAATGTTCGGGATTCTATAAGAATTTGATAAACCTGTTCAAACAGATGAATTACTGCCAATATCAGAGTGAACAATTCAATCAATACAATTCTCAGATTGACACCCTGATTGCAGAACGTCAAACCAAATAAGCATAAAGGTATGGAAGTCAAAGCATTTCAAAAAATATATACAAAAATCGAAAATATTACCAAAGCAACCGTCTCTCTGAAGGCACAAGGCATCGGTAATGACGAATTGGCTACGGTTGACGGCAGATTGGCCCAGGTTGTAAAAATCAATGGCGAGAATGTTACGCTTCAGGTATTCTCTGGAACCGAGGGAATTCACAACGATGCAGAGGTCGTTTTCCACGGAAATCCGCCATCACTCAGAGTCAGCGACCAACTCGCCGGACGTTTCTTCAATGCATACGGACAACCTATTCAGGGAGCTCCTATCACCGAGGGAGAGATTCGTCCAATTGGAGGTCCTACGGTGAACCCGTTCAAACGTATCCAACCCTCAGAGTTGATTGCTACGGGTATCGCAGGTATCGACCTTAACAATACGATTGTATCTGGTCAAAAGATTCCATTCTTTGCCGATCCTGATCAACCTTACAACCAGGTTATGGCAATGGTAGCTCTCCGTGCCAAAGCCGACAAAATTATCCTCGGAGGTATGGGGATGACCAATGACGACTTTCTGTTCTTTAAGAACACATTTGAAAATGCAGGCGTACTCGACCGTATCGTAAGTTTCGTAAATACGACTGAAGAGCCACCTGTCGAACGACTGCTTGTTCCGAATATGGCACTTACAGCAGCCGAATACTTCGCAGTGGATAAAGGCGAAAAGGTATTGGTACTGCTGACAGATATGACACTATATTCTGATGCACTTGCAATCGTAGCAAACCGTATGGACCAGATTCCGTCAAAAGACTCAATGCCTGGTTCACTCTACTCGGATTTGTCAAAAATCTACGAAAAGGCTGTACAGTTGCCAAACGGAGGCTCAATCACAATCATTGCCGTAACAACACTTAATGCTGGAGATATTACCCACGCAGTTCCTGATAACACGGGTTACATCACTGAAGGTCAGTTATTCCTGAGAAACGACTCGGACACAGGTAAAGTCATTATTGACCCGTTCAGAAGTCTTTCTCGTCTGAAACAACTTGTGATCAGTAAGAAAACCCGCGAAGACCACGCACAGGTTATGAATGCTGCAATTCGACTGTTTGCAGATGCAGCAAATGCCAAAACGAAACTCGAAAATGGGTTCGATTTGACAAACTATGATGAACGTGCTTTGGCATTCGCAAAGGACTACTCACGCGAATTACTCTCAATTGACGTAAATATCGACATCGACAAGATGCTGGATATAGCCTGGAAATTATTTGCCCAATATTTCACCAAACCGGAAGTGGCAATCAAAGCCGAACTTACCCAAAAATATTGGCCGACAGAAAATTAAAATAATGCCCACCTTTAACACAATAAGGATATGGCAATAAAATATCAATTCAATAAAACGTCACTCAACGAGTTAGGCAAACAGCTCAAAATAAGGACGAGAGCTTTGCCCACAATCAAGAGTAAGGAGTCTGCCTTGCGACTCGAAGTCAGAAAGGCTCGAGATATGTCCGAACAATATTCGGCACAAATCGAAGAGTTGCTGAGTCGTTATGACTATATGGCTCAGTTGTGGGGCGAATTCGATCCTGAGTTGATAAAGGTCAAAGACATTGAGTTAAACGTCACAAAAATCGCTGGAGTAAGAATTCCAATTCTTCAGAACATAATATTCGAAGAGAAAGCCTATGACCTTTTCAGTTCACCGGCGTGGATTTATGATGGTATCAATCTACTCAAACAGATCGCAAGGCTCGGCATAGAGGGAGAATTTTTCCGCAAAAAGACCGAGGTGCTCGAATATGCCCGCAAAAAGACCACTCAAAAGGTAAACCTATATGAAAAGGTTCAGATTCCAGGATACGAAGATGCTATCAGAAAAATCAAACGATATCTCGAAGATGAAGAGAATCTCTCAAAATCATCTCAGAAAATAGTTAAAAACAAACAAGCAGAGGAGGAAACTGTATGATAGTACCAATGATGAAATATTCCCTGATACTACATCACAGTGATTATGAGGGATTTCTTTACAGACTTCAAGAGCTTGGACTTGTCGACATCTCATTATCTGATTGGACTCCGAGTGGCGAAGAACTGAGAATGTTGCAAACCATAAACCAATATGCAACTATTCGTGCCGATTTAAATCGACGTTCAAAAACAGCCAATCTGACCAATATCAAACCGTTGAACAATGGTCGTGAGGTTTATGACAAATATAATGTTGCGATAGCTCAGATCGCAGATCTGACAGCACAGATTCAAAAGTTGCAAGCTGAATCGGAGGCACTGCAGGTATGGGGACGTTTTGAACCTCAACTGATTGCAGAACTGAACAATGCTGGAGTTAGTGTACACTTCTTCACAAGTTACGACAACATCTTCAATGCAAACCGTGATGTGTGGAGTCAGCAAGCCACCATCGAACTGATCAGTTCTGAGAAGGGAATCAGTTATTTCGTAGCAATCAGAGATGTTTCAGAACAGCCTCTTATTCTGAATTCGGCAGAGGAGATAAAAGTTCCACAGTCTGACTACACGATCGTAGCGAATCAGATTGCCGAACTTGAACAAAAGCGTACCGAATATGAACACGAAATACTTGTTTGTGTGACTTCACGCGAAATGCTGACTCCCGTGGAAGAGGACCTTAAAGCACAATTGCAAATAGATAAAACTCTCGCTGCCGGTGGCAATCGTGAAGCCGAAGGCTCACTCGTAGTTCTTGAAGGTTGGTGCAAAAAAGAGAACATTGCAGATGTTGATAAATTCCTTGATAACGAACAAGACATCATCTCATTTAAAGATGAACCATCTACTGAGGACAATCCGCCCATAGTGCTGAAAAATGGACGCTTTGCCCGTCTGTTTGAGGTGATTTCAAATCTCTATGCACTGCCGAATTACCACGCTACCGACCTGACACCATTCTTTGCCCCATTCTTTATGATGTTTTTCGGATTCTGTCTAGGAGATGCTGGATATGGTCTGATATTCGTCGTGTTGGCATCTGTCCTACACTTTAGACTACCCAAAGGAGGCAAACGTGATGTAGCAGATTTGGTATTCTGGTGCGGACTATCTACCGTTGTATTCGGAGCCCTGACTGGCACATTCTTCGGAGTAGAACTCGCCAAGGTACCAGCACTTGTCAACATCAAGGATATGTTCATCGCTCAAGACAAGATGTTTACAGTTGCAATCTATGTGGGGGTCGTACAGCTGCTCTATGCAATGGGACTCAAAGCTTATTTCGCAATGAAACGTTTCGGCTGGATGTATGGAATGTCAACCATCGGTTGGATTATCACACTCGTTGCATCGGGATTGGCTATGGGTATGCCTATAAGCATCGAAGGGTTTACGACTTCAAGTGTAGCCTATTACGCTATCCTGGGTGTTGCATTCTTTATGATGTTCTTTATGAATTCACCCGGCAAGAATCCACTTGTAAACTTCGGATCGGGCCTCTGGGATATGTACAATAATGTTACTGGATTTATGGGTGACCTTCTTTCCTATATCAGACTCTTTGCTTTGGGTATCTGTAGCGGTATCATTGCCAACGTCTTTAACTCGTTGGCAATAGGTATGAGTCCGGACATTCCTGTCGTAGGTTTGATTATCACTATTCTAATTATGATTATCGGTCACGCAATCAACCTGTTTATGGGAGTTCTCGGTGCGTTTGTACACCCGTTGCGTCTGACCTTTGTCGAATTTTATAAAAACGCAGGCTTCGAAGATGGCGGCAGACCTTTCGAGCCTTTGAAACGAATGAAAAATAATTAAAATAAAGTTAAACTTAAAACAAAATTGTTATGATTTTTTACAGTGATTTAACTGCTATGAGTGCAATCTCAATAGCATATCTGGGAGTGGTTTTAATGCTGACATTGTGCGGTATCGGCAGTGCTTATGGTGTTACCATCAGTGGAAATGCAGCCGTAGGTGCAATGAGCAAAAACAGTAATGCGTTCGGTAGTTATTTGGTACTTAGTGCTATGTCAGGAACACAAGGCCTTTATGGTTTCGTAGGCTACTTTATGGTAAAACCTTTGTTGGTTGAATCTATTTCAATGTTCCAAGCATATGCAATTTTGGGAGGTGCAATGGCACTTGGGCTCGTAGGTATGTTCAGTGCATTGCGACAAGGTAAGATTTGTGCAAACGGAATTACCGCTATCGGCAACGGACACGATGTGTTCGGTAAGACTGTCGTATTGGCAGCATTCCCTGAATTGTACGCTATCTTGGCAGTAGCTGCGGTATTTATGATTTCATCGTCAATCTAACAGATTACGACCTTAATTATTATGCCGAGGGGGTCAATCAAACCTCTCGGCATATTGTTTTACATCGTCAAGAGAAATCTCTCTGTCACACAAGATTATCAATCGTTCGACAATATTTTTCAGTTCACGTATATTCCCCGTCCAACTCAGTGATTTCAGATGATTCAAAGCCTGAGACGAGATACGTCGCCTTGGGATATTATACTCTGAACAGATATTATCGATAAACTTCGGAACCAACAAATCAATATCGTCACGACGTGTTCTGAGTGGAGGAACATTAATCACTACAACACTGAGTCTATGGTATAAATCCTCACGGAAATTATGAGCTGCAATCTCATCTTTCAGATTCTTGTTGGTTGCAGCAATCACACGAACATTTATCGGAATATTCTTATCGCTTCCGACACGACATATCCGATGTTCCTGCAATACTCTCAATACCTTAGCTTGTGCCGACAGACTCATATCCCCTATCTCGTCAAGAAAAATCGTACCACCCTCGGCCTGTTCGAATTTGCCTTTACGCTGTCGGATTGCCGATGTAAACGCCCCCTTCTCGTGTCCGAATAATTCACTCTCGATAAGTTCGGCCGGAATAGCAGCACAATTCACATCTACAAACGGTTGTCCTCGACGCTGACTCTTTTCGTGCAGCCATCTGGCAACCAACTCTTTTCCTGTTCCATTCTCACCCGTTATCAGCACTCGTGCCTCAGATGGAGCAACACGATCAATCATCATCTTTACTTTTGATATTTCCGTCGAATTACCGATTATTTCGTCAATCCGCCCCGACCTTGCAGTAAGACTCGTCGCAGCAGGCTTTATTTCTGTATCACAAACAGGCTCAATCGCACTACGCACCGAACCCAATAAACGTGTCAAATCAATCGGTTTCTCAATAAAATCGTGAGCTCCACACTTCATACACTCAACAGCAAGCGAAACATTGCCGTGTGACGAAATTATTACAACGGGCAGCTGCGACCCCGTCTTCCTCAGTTTTGACAAAACTTCAAGCCCCGACATTCCAGCCATCTTCAATCCACACGTAACTACGTCATAATGTTTGTTCTCACACTTCGCCAGAGCCTCAACACCCGATTCTGCCAAATCTACCGAGTAACCTTCATATTCAAGCATCTCTTTCAGAGTGTTTCTGTAACTCCGTTCGTCATCGACCACCAAAATATTATTCATAAAAAATTTTATATAGATTATCTTATCTTTTAATAAAAAATAAATATATTTGCAAATATAATTAAGTTTTCAGGTTTGCAAACAGAAACGTCTGGATTTGTTTGCAAAAGTGTTTATTTTTCAAATAAAACACTATCAACCAACTAATTACAGCTAAAAAAACAAGACGACTTTTTAAACTATCGTTGCCGTCTTTTGCTAATATTTACAACTTTCAAATGGAGTATAAAATCGAACGAAATAAACTCGTAATGCCAGAATATGGACGACACGTCTTGAAAATGGTAGAGTTTCTGATGACAATCGAAGATCGAGAACTGCGTAGTAAACAGGCCCTTGCAGTTATTGATGTTATGGGGAATATTAATTCGACACTCAGAGATACCGAAGAATTCAAACACAAACTCTGGGACCACCTTTTCATCATATCGGATTTTAAACTCGATGTTGATAGTCCATACCCTAAACCAGATCCTAAAAATATAAATCCACGTCCCGAACGTCCCAAATATCCGTTGCGAGATCTGCAGTTCAAACACTACGGACGAAATGTTTCAAATATGATCAGTGCCGTAAGTCAAGTTCCAGTTGACAATCCCGAACGCCAGGAGGCAGTCAATCGCATTGCCCGTTATATGAAGAGCAAAAGTCAGGAATTCAACAACGAAAATGCCAGCAACGAAACGATTATGGCAGACATACAGACAATGTCAAATTTCGGCATAGATGTCGAATGCAACGTCTTCGAAAATGTCCGTTATGATCACAAGCAACATCAGCAACGACACAAGAAAAATAATAAAAATTCAAAACAACGTTCAGGCTCAAAACACAATAACCAACAAAAAAACAGAAATTAATAACGTGACTACACCAAGTTCAAATAAAGAAACTAAAATACGCCTGACTCGCAGAGGTGTAATTCTCGGCACTATAATCGCTGTAGTTATTGCAGCACCGATTGCTCGAGTTTCATCGGCCGGAATATGGATTGCAGAGATTGCTATGATTTTATACCTCGCATACAATAGTGCATTCGTTTCTGAAAATTTCAAGCAGTGGAACAAAATCAGCAAAAGTTCCAAATTTAGATTGGTTATTTGGAGTATTGCTGTAGTTTCAACTGCCACAACAATCTTAAGGCACGATTTCCTGTTTTTTACCACAATAGCAATTTTAGCCGTAGATTATCTGCAAACACTATCTAAAGATTAAAGAAAATGTTTAGATTTATTGCACATCTATTGACACTTATCATCTCAGTATCAATATATTCAAGTTGCAACAACGCATCCTCGACATCGTTCGTTATAGAGAAACTTGACACACTTTATGCTCCGACCTATTCCGACAGGTTTGTCATTTACAAATACGGCAATAGTTCGATTCTGACAATCCACCAGGAGGAGGGTTCTTCGAAACATATATTCCTTGCCCGCAAAGGCGAAACTGCCCCTGATGGTTTTGACGGTATGGTTATGGAGGTTCCTCTCAAACGTGTAATTTGTATGTCAACGACCCATATCGCAATGATGGAAAAACTCGGCAACCTCGACCGAATCGTCGGAATATCAGGTTGTCAATATGTCATAAGTACTACAGTCAGAGAGGCTATCGAACAGAAAAAAATCAGAGACATAGGATACGATTCGGGACTGAACTACGAACTCGCAACAATTATGCAACCTGATGCGATATTTGTCTACGGCACACAAGGCGACAATGCTGCCAGCACAAAAAAGATGACCGAACTCGGACTTCCTACGATATACATCTACGAATACCTTGAAAACAACCCACTGGGCAAAACTGAATGGTTAGTTGCAATGGGCGAATTCTTCGACCAACGACTCAAGGCAGAGGAAATTTTCACCAGTATTGCAAATAACTACAACAACATCAAACAGATAATTCACGACGGTATCAAACAGCCCAAAGTTATGCTCAACTCTCCGTGGAGAGACACTTGGTTTGTACCTGGCAATCGAAGTTATATTGTTCAACTGCTGACCGATGCCGGAGCAGATTATATATGCAAAGGCTTCGACAGTTACCAGAGTCGGGCAATCTCTACCGAACAAGCCTATGTTCTATGTCAGAATGCAGACTTTTGGTTATGTCCGAGTGAGGCAACTTCAATTGATTATCTTGTCTCTACAAATAGCCGATTTGCCAATATTCCGGCTGTACTCAATAATCGAGTCTTCAACAATAACCGAATCACGACCCCAATGGGAGGCAGTGACTTTTGGGAATCGGGGACAATTAATCCAGACTTGATTTTAAAAGATTTAATTCATATCTTGCACCCTGATTTATTACCTGAACATAAACTATACTACTTTCACCAACTGAAATAAACCACATCTGAATGAGTAAAAACTCACGCATATTCATCTTACTTGCTATCGGTGTGGTAGTAGTATTCGTTGCAGATCTCGTGATAGGTTCTGTAAAATTGCCGCTGTCTGAAATTTTGGCAGTAATATCGGGCCAGAGTAATGATGAACTAATCCGTACCTTGTTACTGAGTTTCAGACTGCCCAAAGCCATCGTTGCAGTTCTCGCAGGAGCAGCACTCTCGGCAAGCGGGCTCCAAATGCAGACAATGTTCCGTAATCCTCTGGCAGGACCCTACGTACTTGGTGTAAGTTCGGGGGCGAGTCTTGGTGTGGCTCTATTTCTACTCGGATTACCATTGTTCAGTTCGGTTATGACAATACCCGAATCGGTCAGAAATATCGGAGTAATCGGGTCGGCGTGGATAGGTTCATCAATTATTCTGCTGATAGTTATGACTGCAGCAACAAGGCTACGAGATATTATGGCCATATTAATACTCGGTATGATGATTGGTAGCGGAGCGACTGCCATTGTCGAGATGTTGCAGTACCTCACTCCTGAACACTCACTGAAAACATTTGTCGTCTGGACAATGGGTAGTTTAGGTAGTGTCACATTAAATCAACTGCCATTTATCACCATATTCACCCTAATCGGACTGATTATATCAATAATATTGATTAAACCACTGAATCTTCTGCTACTCGGAGAGAACTACGCCAAGACATCCGGGATAAACATATTCCGAGTCAGAGTGTTGATTTGTACAAGTACGATTCTTCTGGCAGGCACGATTACAGCTTTTTGTGGTCCTATCGGCTTTGTGGGAATTGCAATCCCTCATATTGCCCGTATGTTGATTCACAATGCAGACCATCGGATACTGATGCCGGCCTCGATGTTGCTCGGAGCGATTATTCTGCCCTTGTGTGACATCATTTCTCAATTGCCCGGAATGGACCTTTCGCTTCCGATAAATACCATTACGGCCCTTATGGGGATTCCGATTATTATCGTAATAATACTGCATAACCGAAGATTTTTCTAAGATGAACAATGCCATTGAAATACACAATCTGACTCTCGGCTTTAATGAGAAGACACTGATGCAATCTGCTTCGATAGGTATACCACGTGGAGAACTCGTCGGACTGATTGGTCGCAATGGCGTCGGTAAGAGTACACTATTGCGTTGCATTGCGGGACTCGACCAGCCCAAAGAAGGGGTCATAATCGTTGAGAACCAACCAATAAACGAACTCAATGCCGCACAACGAGCACAGATTGT
>CAJGBR010000047.1 GCA_904501625.1 uncultured Rikenellaceae bacterium | reverse complement strand
TTGGCAGGAACTTGGCAATGTCGTCGCGTGAGAATCCGAGTGTCATTTGTGTTAAGTCATTCGTTCCAAATGAGAAGAACTCGGCAATGTCAGCAATGCGATCGGCTGTAATTGCTGCACGAGGAACCTCAATCATTGTTCCGACAAGGTAATCGATTCTGTCGTTGCGTTCCTTGAATACAGTCTGTGCAGTTCGGTCAATGACATTCTTTTGATATATCAACTCTTTGTAGTTACCAATCAGCGGAACCATAATTTCAACTCTGACAGGGATGCCTTTGTTGACAACATTCAATGCGGCTTCAATTATGGCGCGAGTCTGCATCTCTGTGATTTCGGGATAGGTGTTGCCCAAACGGCAACCACGGTGTCCGAGCATTGGGTTGATTTCGTGCAGAGCTTTGACTTTGTCTACGACCTGTTCGTATGAGATGTTCATAACTTTGGCCATATCTTCTTGGTCTTTTGGGGTGTTCGGTGCAAATTCGTGCAGCGGAGGGTCGAGCAGACGTACCGTAACAGGGTAGCCGTTCATAACTTCGAACAACCCTTCGAAGTCTTCACGTTGCATAGGCAACAACTTTGAAAGAGCTGAACGACGACCAGTTTCATCATCTGAAAGTATCATTTCACGGATTGCCATAATTCTGTCGCCTTCGAAGAACATATGTTCTGTACGGCAGAGTCCGATACCCTGAGCTCCAAACTCGAATGCCTGTTTTGCATCGCGTGGTGTGTCGGCATTTGCTCGAACTTTGAGCTTTGAGTATTTTTCTGCAAGTTTCATCAATTTCGCAAAGTCTCCGTCAAGATTTGCAGCCTGAGTTGCTACTTTACCCAGATAAACTTCTCCGGTCGATCCATTGAGTGAAATCCATTCACCCTCTTTGATAATCTGATCTTTAATTTTAATAGTGCGGGCCTTATAATCAATTGTCAATTCACCGGCACCCGAAACACAACATTTGCCCATACCACGAGCAACAACTGCTGCGTGAGAGGTCATACCACCTCTGGCCGTAAGAATTCCCGCTGCATCAAGCATCCCCTTCAAATCTTCGGGAGAGGTCTCAATTCGAACTAATATTGCTTTTTCGCCAGTTTTGTTAAGATGTTCTTCTGCATCATCAGCGAAGAATACTACAGGTCCTGTTGCTGCACCTGGAGATGCCGGCAGTCCTTTAACAATTACTTTGGCATCTTTGATCGCCTCTTTGTCGAATACAGGGTGCAGTAATTCGTCGAGTTTCTCAGGCTCGCAACGCAGTACGGCAGTCTTTTCGTCAATAAGTCCCTCTTGCAACATATCCATTGCAATCTTGACCATTGCAGAGCCAGTTCGTTTGCCGTTGCGACATTGTAGCATCCAGAGTTTGCCGTCTTGAATTGTAAACTCGATGTCCTGCATATCGGTAAAATATTTTTCCAGATGAGCCTGAATACCGTTCAGTTCAGCATAGACTTCAGGCATAACCTCTTCAAGTGAAGGGTATTTTGTTCGGCGTACATCTTCAGAGATATTTTGTGCTGCAGCCCAACGTTTTGAACCTTCGATTGTGATTTGTTGTGGAGTACGGATACCTGCCACAACATCTTCACCTTGAGCATTGATTAGATATTCTCCATTGAAGATATTTTCACCTGTTGCAGCATCACGAGAGAAGGCTACACCTGTAGCAGAATTTTCTCCCATATTGCCAAATACCATTGCCTGAACCGAAACTGCTGTACCCCAAAATTCTGGAATGTTATTTAACTTGCGGTATAGAATTGCACGTTCGTTCATCCACGAGCCGAACACTGCACATATTGCACCCCAGAGCTGATCCCACGGATTGTTTGGAAACTCTTTGCCGGTCTGTTCTTTAATTGCAGACTTGAATTTTGTGACAAGTTCTTGCAAGTCTTCGGTTGTGAGTTCGGTATCTTCGGTTACGCCTCTTTTTTCTTTTTGTGCTTCGATGATTACTTCAAATGGATCTTTATCCTCTTTAGATACAGGTTTCATATCAAGTACGACATCTCCGTACATTTGTACGAATCGGCGATACGAGTCCCAAGCGAAACGAGGATTGCCTGATAGTTTTGCCATTGCTTGAACGGCATCATCATTCATACCTAGGTTGAGGATTGTATCCATCATACCTGGCATTGAAACTCTTGCTCCAGAGCGCACTGATACGAGCAATGGTAACTCTTTGTCACCAAATTTGCGTTCAGTGAGGTTTTCTATATTCTTCATAGCCATCTCAACTTCGGAACGCAGCGATTCGATGACTCGTTCGCGACCTTGAGAGTAGTATTCTGAGCAGACATCTGTCGTGATTGTAAATCCTGGAGGAACAGGGATGCCGATGCGATTCATTTCAGCGAGATTTGCTCCTTTCCCACCGAGAATCTCTTTCATTTTTCCATTACCTTCGGCCATCTTGTTCCCGAAAGTATAAACGCGTTTCGTTTTCTGCATAATATATCCATTTTAATACACGATACAAATGTAGTTATTATTCCGAAATTGAACAAAAAATATTACCAAAATATGAAATTGCTAATAGCATTGCATTAACAATCGTCTCAGAATTCATCTTAAGGCAGAAGTGATAATGATAATTATTTTACATCTAGGTTTAAATGTCTATTTAGTTGTTATAATGTGAGTTGTCTTTTTGTAAGATTTTATACCTTAACATACATTAGTAAAATGTCAATGGTTATCTATAAGGTATATTACACTTGTAATTTTGGCAGATGAAAAAAGCGTGTAGCAAATATACTACACGCTTTGGGTTTGTTAAGACAAGGTCGATTATTTTACTTCTTCGAAGTCAACGTCAGTTACGTTTTGATCTTGACTTTGACTTTGAGCACCTTGATTTGGTTGTTGTTGAGCGCCACCAGCTTGTTGTTGCTGAGCATAGATGTCTTGAGATGCAGCATTCCAAGCGTTGTTCAGTTCTGTTGTGTAACGGTCTACGTCTGCAATGTTCTGAGCTTTGTGTGCTTCTTTCAATGCGTTCATTGCAGTCTCGATTGCTGTACGTTTATCTGCCGGAATCTTGTCGCCATACTCTTTGAGTTGTTTTTCAGTCGAGAAGATCATTGAGTCGGCTGCATTCAATTTGTCAATGCGTTCGCGTTCTTCTTTATCTTTAGCTTCGTTTGCTTTAGCTTCGTCCTTCATTCTTTGTATTTCGGCATCGGTTAAACCTGAAGATGCTTCGATTCTGATCTTCTGTTCTTTGCCGGTACCTTTATCCTTTGCAGAAACATTCAAAATGCCGTTAGCGTCAATGTCGAATGTGACCTCAATCTGTGGAACACCTCTCGGTGCAGATGGAATTCCGTCAAGGTGGAATCGTCCGATTGTCTTATTGTCGCGAGCCATTGGACGTTCGCCTTGCAGAATGTGAATTTCTACAGAAGGTTGATTGTCTGCTGCAGTAGAGAATACTTCAGACTTGCGAGTTGGGATTGTTGTATTTGCATCAATGAGTTTTGTGAATACACCACCCAGAGTTTCGATGCCAAGTGAAAGTGGTGTTACGTCAAGCAACAATACATCTTTAACCTCACCTGTGAGTACACCGCCCTGAATTGCTGCACCGATTGCCACAACTTCGTCAGGGTTAACGTTCTTTGACGGAGCTTTGCCGAAGAATTCTTTAACAACTTCCTGAATTGCAGGGATACGAGTTGAACCGCCCACCAAGATAACTTCGTCAATTTGAGAAGTTGAAAGGTTTGCATCTTGCAACGCTTTGCGGCAGGGTTCGATTGTAGCCTGAATCAGATTGTGTGCCAATTGTTCGAATTTCGCACGAGTCAGAGTCATTACCAAGTGTTGTGGGATTCCATCAACAGGCATAATGTATGGCAAGTTGATTTCTGTTGAAGTCGAGCTTGATAATTCGATCTTTGCCTTTTCTGCAGCCTCTTTAAGACGTTGCAGAGCCATCGGATCTTTTCTCAGATCGATATTGTGTTTTGAGATGAAATCTTCAGCCATCCAATTAATGATAACCTGGTCGAAGTCGTCACCACCGAGGTGAGTGTCACCATTTGTTGATTTAACTTCGAATACGCCGTCTCCAAGTTCGAGAATTGAAATATCGAATGTACCACCACCCAAGTCGTATACGGCAATTTTCATCTCTTTGTTAGTCTTGTCAAGACCGTATGCCAAAGCAGCAGCTGTCGGTTCGTTGATAATACGTTTAACTGTCAAACCTGCAATTTCGCCAGCCTCTTTTGTAGCCTGACGTTGTGAGTCAGAGAAATATGCCGGAACAGTAATTACGGCTTCGTGAACTTCTGTGCCGAGATAATCTTCCGCAGTTTTTTTCATCTTTTGCAAAACCATTGCCGAGATTTCTTGCGGAGTATATTCGCGTTGGTCAATAGTTACGGCTGGAGTGCCATTCTTGCCTCTCACTACATTATATGGTACACGAGTAACTTCGTTTGAGATTTTATCGAATGGTTCACCCATAAAACGTTTAATCGAGTAGATTGTACGTTGAGGGTTTGTAATAGCTTGACGTTTAGCCGGTTCTCCAACTTTGCGTTCACCATTTTCTGTGAATGCAACCACTGACGGAGTTGTTCTGTGTCCTTCGCTGTTAGGGATAACAACAGCTTCATTTCCTTCCATTACGGCAACACACGAGTTTGTGGTTCCCAAGTCAATACCAATAATTTTTGCCATTTTGCTTATCTGTTTTTAGTTATTTGTTCTTAAAATATTGAGGATTGTACCTCCCCGTTGTATCATAAATTATCAATCTTTATGCCAATGCTGAGAATCGATTTTTTTTGACGTATTGTCAGTTTTTTAAGTCAGAAATACTGACATTTTGTCAATTCAGAGACTGACATCAGTTGAAACTCTGTCAGAAAAAATTATCTGATGTCAGTAGTATTTTTAGATTAAAAACAATATCTTTGCACTCGTTAGAAAATATTAGATGTATGAATGACGCTGTATTGCTGATATATACTGGTGGAACCATCGGAATGAAGATGAATCCGGAGATAGGTTCATTGTCACCATTCAATTTCGACCAGATAGTGGAAGAGGTGCCCGAACTTCGCAAGTTTAATGTCCGAATAGATACAATGGCATTCGACCCGATAATTGATTCGTCGAATCTTCGTCCTGAGGTGTGGTCAAAAATTGCAGCCGTTATCAAAGATAACTATGATAAATATGACGGATTCGTAATACTGCACGGTACTGATACAATGGCTTATAGTGCATCGGCATTGAGTTTTATGACTGCGAATCTGACAAAGCCAATCATCTTTACTGGTAGTCAGTTGCCGATTGGCGAACTCAGAACCGATGGGAAAGAAAATCTGATTACGGCTATTGAAATCGCAGCCGCCAGAGATCCTCAGGGAAAACCCTATGTTTCGGAAGTGTGTGTCTATTTCCAAAATCAGTTGTTCAGAGGAAATCGAACTACAAAATATAATGCCGAACATTTCAGAGCATTCCGTTCACCGAACTATCCTCCACTGGCCGAAGCAGGTATAAATATTCACTATAATACACCTTATATATACCCTATGGCTGGTATGAATACTGAGTTTGATGTCAGTACGGAGATGAGCCCTGATGTAGTTGTGATAAAGATTTTCCCAGGAATATCGGCACATATCTTCGAATCAATTCTCTCAATAGATTGGCTGAAGGGTGTCGTGCTTGAAACTTATGGATCGGGAAATGCTCCGACTGACAAGTGGTTTATGAATGCAATACGATCTGCCGTGGAACGTGGTGTAATTGTGGTTAACGTAACCCAATGTCAAGCAGGAAGCGTTGAGATGGCACGTTATGAAACAGGAGTCGGACTGCTCGATGCAGGAGTCGTGTCCGGTTATGACATAACTTGTGAAGCAGCCGTTACGAAACTGATGTATTTGATAGGTCAGAAAATATCAGATTGTGAAATTAAACGACTGATGAATGTGTCAATTCGTGGAGAAATTTCACCAAAAAGTTAGGAATTGAAAAAAAATTACTATATTTATGCGATTTTTTTGGTGCTGAAAGTGCTGATAAAAAATCGACAAGCAAGAAGAGTGGGATTGTAAGTCGCTGAATTTCAGTTGGGTGTGTTGTGTAGTTTTTGGAGAAATGACCGAGTGGCTGAAGGTGCGCGCCTGGAAAGTGCGTATACCTCAAAAGGGTATCGCAGGTTCGAATCCTGCTTTCTCCGCGAAAGAATTGAATGAAAAAATAATAATTAATTAACTCAAAAAAATTAAAACCATGAAAAAACTTTTTGCACTTTTGTCACTTGTAGGTGCGCTTACGTTTGCAACTGCAAACCTTTATGCTCAAGAAACAGAATCGTCTGATACGACTACTGTTCAAACAGAATCTGCAGATTCAACATCAACTTCAACATCATCTGAAGATGAATTCAATGCAGAAACTGATATGGCAGGAATTCCGATGCACCAAGTTCTGAAACAAAAATTCTTGGAAGGTGGTGCAGGTTGGATGGCTCCAATTTTGCTCTGTTTGGTATTGGGTCTTGCAATCGTAATCGAACGTGTAATTTACCTGAACCGTGCAACTATCAACACAAACAAATTGTTGGAAAATGTTGAAGAAGCTCTCCGTACAGGTGGTATCGAAAAAGCAAAAGAAGTTTGCCGTAACACTCGTGGCCCTGTTGCAAGTATCTTCTACCAAGGTCTTGATCACTATGAAGAAGGAATGGATGCAGTTGAAAAGAACGTATCTTCTTATGGTGCAGTTCAAATGGGTCTCTTGGAAAGCGGTTTGTCTTGGGTGACATTGTTCATCGCTATCTCTCCGTCATTGGGATTTATGGGTACCGTAGTAGGTATGGTTGCAGCGTTCGACTCTATGGAAGTAGCAGGTGACGTTTCTCCACAATTGGTTGCTGGTGGTATCAAAATCGCGTTGTTGACAACAATCGCCGGTCTTATTGCAGCCGTAATTCTCCAAGTATTCTACAACTATTTGTTGGCTAAAATTGAAGGTCTCGTAACTTCGATGGAAGATGCTTCTATCTCATTGGTAGACGTACTTACTAAATACAATAGAAAAAATCAGAAATAATCTGACAGAACTATGAAATTATTGTCAATAATAAAATATTTAATACTCGCAGTTTCTGTGGTATTGGCAGTCGGAGTTATGGTTTCGGCTGAAGGTACAGCAATGCAGGGTATGTTTTTGGACGCAGTCCTGTACTGGTCGTATGGCTTGTTGGGAGCAACTGTGTTGGGAGTAATCGTGTTCCCGTTGATTAACCTCGTGAAGAATCCTAAAGGTGCAATGCGCTCGTTGTTTGGTTTGGCTTTGCTCGTAGCAGTGTTGTTGATAGGATTTGCATTATCAAGTGCAGAACCTGTCGTTACCGCAGCTAACCACGTATTCGATAATGTTATCGAATTGCGATTGAGTGACGTTGGTCTTTACACTGCATACATCGTGTTTGCAGCATCGATCATTACTATCGTAGTGACCGAGATTGTTAAGGTTATTAGAATGAGATAGTTTTCTTGGAGAGAATCTGCAAGTCAGATCCTCTCCTAATATAAAAAACGAGTAAAAGATGGCTAAAAAGACACCAGAAGTTAATGCCAGTTCAATGGCTGACATTGCCTTTCTTCTTTTGATATTCTTCCTCGTTTCGACAACAATGAACGTAGACTCAGGTATTATGCGTGTATTGCCGCCGATGCCTGAAGAAGAACAAGAAGAGGTTGAAGACCTCGTTCACAAACGTAACGTTCTCTTGGTGTTCATCAGTGCGAACGACGAGATAATGGTTGGTGGCGAACGAATGGAGATTTATGATATCACAAATAAGGTGAAGGAATTTGTGATGAACCCGAACAACGATCCTCATCTGCCTGAACGCGAAGAAAAAGAAATCGATATCTTGGGTACATATCCTGTAAGTAAAGGTATTGTTTCTTTGCAAAATGACCGCGGTACAAGTTATGAGATGTATGTTAAGGTTCAGAATGAACTTACTCGCGCATTTAATGAATTGAGAGATGCCTTGTCTCAAGAAAAATTCGGAAAGAAATTTAAAGATCTTGAGACAAATACAAAGAAAGCTGTCAGCGAAGCTATTCCGTTGAAGATTTCAGAGGCAGAACCTCGTGACGTAACTAAAGGAGGAAAATAATATGATTAGAGGTAAACAGAAAAAAGATGTACCTGCATTGTCGACAAGTTCATTGCCAGACATCGTCTTCATGTTGTTGTTCTTCTTTATGGTGACTACAACGATGCGTGAAACTACAATGCTTGTGAAGATTTCGTTGCCAACAGCAACTGAAATCCAAAAGTTGGAAAATAAATCTTTGGTAAGTTATATCTATGTAGGTCGTCCGAATGATATGATGAGAGGAAAATTCGGAGATGCTCCGCGTATTCAACTCAACGACTCATTCAGAACAGCTGCCGAAATCGGTGAATTTATCGCTGCAGAAAAGGATAAACTCAACGAATTGGAACGTGCTAAAATGACTGTTAGTATCAAAGCAGATGAGGCAACTCGTATGGGTATCATTACCGATATCAAACAAGAGTTGAGAAAGGCTCAAGCACTGAAAATCAGTTATATTTCACAGAGAGTGCTTTCTTACTAAAGGATTTTATCCTTACACAAAAACGGACAAGTCACAGAATCGGGCTTGTTCGTTTTTTTTTATTCACTAAATTTTAATTACCTTTGACCACGTAAAAAATATGTTATGAGCCAGTATGTATTAAACGAAGTCGTTTCTCAAAAAGATAAACGTGAATTTATAGGTTTTGCAAAGGAACTTTATCGTAATGATCCGAATTGGGTGCAGCCACTGGATAGCGATATTGATTCGGTATTCGACCCGACAAAAAATGCCTTGTTCGCAGATGGCGAGGCTATTCGTTGGGTTGTGAAAGATTCACAAGGAAAAATCTGTGGAAGAATTGCTGCTTTCTATAGTCGTCATCAGGCTGAGGCTAACGAACAACCTACAGGTGGTTGTGGCTTTTTTGAATCAATTGATAATCAGCAGGTTGCCAATATGTTGTTTGATGCATCGCGTGATTGGTTGATGCAGCGTGGTATGCAGGCAATGGACGGACCTATAAATTTTGGTGATAGAAATTTCTGGTGGGGATTGCTGGTTGAAGGTTTCTCGCAACCGATGTATTGTCAGAGCTATAATCCATTGTATTACAAGGATTTATTTGAAAAATATGGATTCAAAAATTACTTTGAACAATATGATTACTTGCGAGAATTAGTGCCGGATAAGTTGAATTCTTCGACGTACGATCGTGCGAAGCGTATTATGGAGACCCCTGGGTATGAATTCACAACCCTTAAGCTCAATCAGTTGGATAAATTTGCGGAAGATTTTCGTCAAATTTACAATAAAGGGTGGGCAAAATTTAACGGAGTGAATCCTATTTCGAGTGAGCACGCACGAAAATTGATAACAACTTTAAAGCCTATAATTGATCCAAATGTAGCCTATTTTGCTTATTATGAGGGGGATCCGATCGGTTTCTTTATTTCAATCCCAGACCTTAATAGACTGATAGTTGATTTCAATGGTAAGTTTGGATTGTTGAATAAACTAAAGATGTTGTGGCGACTGAAAAAGACCAGAATGTCGAATCGTCTTTGGGGATTGATTTTTGGTATTGTGCCAGAACATCAGGGTAAGGGTGTCGAATCGGGATTGATCTATATGATTGAACAATTGACAATGACCGGAAAAAGTAAGTATAAAACACTTGAAATATCTTGGATTGGTGATTTTAATCCGGTGATGATGAGAATGATAGAAACGTTTGTTAATGCAAAAAAAATGCGAACACACGTCACCTATCGTTACTTGTTTGATAGAGAAAAGGAGTTCACTCGTGCTCCTAAATTATGGCGAAAGCGAACTCCTAAACCAGTTACTCAAGAGTAATCTATTCGGTAGGGTAGACTACCTTATTGATAATTTTATTGATGTATGCTACTACGATTCCGTAATTGGTGATGGCAATGCCTTGACTGCGAGCTTGTTCGATTCTGTTGAGAACGTGTTTGCGATTAAACATACATCCTCCGCAATGGATAATCAGATCATATGGAGTTAAATCTTCAGGGAAATCACTTCCGGCAACGATGCTTATTTTGAGTTCGTTGCCGATTTTGTTTCTGAGCATTCTCGGAATTTTCACTCGACCGATATCCTCACTCATCGGAGCGTGGGTACAAGCCTCTGCAATCAGTACGTGTGACGATGGTGTCAGTCGGTCAATCGCAGATGCACCGTCAATAAATGTCTTTATGTCACCCTTGTAGCCTGCCATCAGTACTGAAAATGAGGTTAATAGACTCTCTGCTGGTTTCAGTTCGTAGACAGCCTTAAATGCCTGAGAGTCAGTTATAATCAGTTTGGGTGGCTGTTTTAGTGCTGCCAATGCAGCAGCCATTCCTTCGACAGTCGAACTGATGATTGTGCAATTTTTGTCTAAAAGTTCGCGTGTAGTCTGAACTTGTGGCAGTATGAGGCGACCTTTGGGAGCTTGCGGATCCTGTGGCATTATGAGCATAACAACATCCCCGGCTTGGCACAGATCTCCTGTAATCGAAACCTCTGAACGATCCTTCTGGCTATTGATAAGTGCATTGCGAAGGGTGTCGATTCCCTCTCCTGTTAGCGAGCATACCCCAATGGCAGTAAGTCCGAAGCTGGCTTTTATATCTTTGACAATTGTATTGTAATCAACAATATCTATCTTGTTGATTACAATAATAATCGGAATATTTTTTGATTTTAATTGTTCGATACGACGCGAGTCCTCCTCGGTTGGAGATTGACAGAAGACCACTACTGCGACATCACAACGATCCATTGCTTCGGTAGTCTTGCTGACTCTGAGTTGACCGAGTTCTCCTGAATCATCATATCCTGCAGTGTCAATCAAGACGCACGCACCTAAACCATTTATTTCCATAGGTTTAGATACGGGATCGGTAGTCGTTCCGGCAATAGGCGAAACAACTGCAAATTGTTGTCCTGTCAGAGAATTCAACAGCGATGATTTGCCGCAGTTGCTACGTCCGAAAATTCCGATATGAGTACGTTCGCTACTTGGAGTTGACATATTGTTTGCAGTTAGAATCTGAAATCACGTTGATTATTTTCAATGGCAATCAGATTTTCCATTGCTTTTGTACGTACTTTTTCGTTGGGAACTTTCAGTATTTCACGAGCAATCATCTGTTCGCATTTAAGTTTTACAATCGGAGATGCGTAGTCCTCTGCATATTCCTTGAGAGTCATCAATGCATTTGGCGAGCAGCAGTTTGCAATTTGACCACTTTTAACAAGTGACATAAATCTGTCGCCTGTTCTGCCCAAACGGTAGCACGCTGTGCAGAAACTTGGCACATAACCCAAGTCAAGCAACCAGCCGACAATTTGGTCGAGAGTACGTCTGTCGCTGACATCAAATTGAGATGTTGATTCGTCATATTCTTCGGGGTGGCTGTATCCGCCAACGCTAGTATGAGAACCTCCACTGAGTTGAGATACGCCGATTTCCAATACTTTTTCTCTTGTTTTTTGAGATTCGCGAGTTGAGACAATCATTCCTGTGTATGGAACTGTGATGCGAATTACGGCTACGATTTTACGGAATATATCGTCAGAAACAACGTTCTTGAAGTCATTGATGTCAATGTCATCAGCAGGACAGATTCTCGGAACGCTAATAGTGTGTGGACCGACACCGAATACTGCTTCGAGGTGTTCAGCGTGCATCATAAGTCCTACGAAGTCGTATCTGTAAGTCTCCAGACCAAACAAAACTCCGATACCAACGTCATCAATGCCGCCTTGCATTGCTCGGTCCATTGCTTCGGTGTGGTATGCGTAGTCGCTTTTGGGGCCGGTTGGGTGCAGTGCTTCATAGTTTTTCTTGTTGTATGTCTCCTGGAACAAGATGTATGTACCGATGCCTGCATCTTTAAGTTTGGTGTAATTCTCGACTGTTGTTGCTGCAATGTTTACATTGACGCGGCGAATTGCTCCGTTTTTATGGTGGATATTGTATATTGTATCGATACTTTCAAGGATATATTCGATTGGGTTCATTGTCGGGTGTTCACCGGCTTCGAGGGCTAATCGTTTGTGACCCATATCCTGTAGTGCAATAACCTCTCGAGCAATCTCTTCCTGAGTTAGTTTTTTACGTTTGATGGTTTTGTTTTTGCCGTGGTAGGGGCAGTATACACATCCATTCACACAATAATTCGACAGATATAGCGGTGCGAACATAACAATACGATTGCCATAGAATTTCTGTTTAATCTCTTTGGCAAGTCTAAACATTTCTTCATTCAGATCGGGAAGTTTACATTCCAATAGTACGGCAGCCTCGCGGTGGGTGATACCTTTGCATTCTGCTGCTTTGCGGAGAATCTCTTCAATCAAAGTTCTATTTTCGCAGTTTTCAGCTGCGTATTTCAGCGTGTCAAGAATCTCTGCATCATCGATAAATTCTACAGCTTTAGATGATTTGGGGTTATACATATTCTATTAAATTTTATTTATTATTGTCAATGTTATTTTTTTGAGTAGTCACCTCGTTCGAAACTGATTTCATAATCAATCTCTCGGAGCTGATCTGCGAGTAGTTTCAGTCCTTCGACAGCCTCGGCGTGACTTGCAAGTTTATGGTCGTAGATGGCATACTTGCTACGGACATCTTGAGGCGACAGATTTGGCATTACGACATTTGCACCGGCTAATATGCCTTTAGTTCGGCCCTCGGGTGCAATCGAACCTAATGCAGTGGTTGATGGAATCAGTGCATTGTGATGAATCAGTCGGCTGATCGCCACCATTGCCAAAGTCATTGTGATTGACCCATTTGGAAAGTTTGCGAACGGAGTTGCCGATTGAGCCATAAACGGACCTATACCAATCATTTGAGGTTCAAATTTCTCGATAAATATCAGGTCTTCGACCAGATGGTCTA
>CAJGBR010000046.1 GCA_904501625.1 uncultured Rikenellaceae bacterium | reverse complement strand
TTATGATATGTGTTATCTTTGCGTCTCTCGTCGCAGCCAATGTCCGAGCCAACAATCAAAATCTTGGGCGAGTATTCGCCATATAAAGATCCAATAAATGGCATTCCCGAGAAACGCTTCTCGCCGTTTGGCAATAACCCCGTATCTTCATTAAATCCCATCGCTTTGGAAAAATCCTCGACCAGAATTTTGTGGATATCCTTTTTGAGTTTTGTGCTCATAGTTGTATCTAATTTTAGGTAAAGTTACAAATTATAATCAAATCCAACGCTCAGGCGAGGATAAAAAGTGCATCGCCAATGCGCCGATAATCACGCCGAACACGACCACAATAACGGTAAGAATACGTTGCTTGCGCTTGTTCTTGGGAAACGAATCAGCCGCACGCCCCCACAAATCGGCAGGATCACACGGCTGATTTATAATACTTTGTCGCAACTGCTCACTAAATGACAACTGCTCTTGATTTTGATTCTGAGGTTTCTTTTGCTCCATAATTTTTGATTTTGATGCAAAGGTATAGTGGCAGACTGACAAAATGCGACACAGTAAAAAATTATCTTCTAACAAACTCATACAACCCACTCAGGTAATCGTAAATGTTTTCATCTATGTAAAAACAATCTTTTTGTAGTCGCTAGCGATATTGAACTTTGTCGGAGAATAGCTCCTTACACGACTCTACACCTGGCATATCGGCAGATAAATCTTCCAAATAATCATTGAAATACTAGGAGTGTGGAGTAAGCCTTATGGTTGCTCAATAGAATAGCTTAACACATTGTAAATAAACAATATCGGCGGTGAATTAAATTTCACCGCCGATATAGGCCACCCCACAATCGGGAATCAGTCTTTTTTTAGATTAAAACATCTGATTAATTTTTGCCACAATTGCAAGTCAGGATTTTCCAAACTACAGCAGCCAATGCTGCACCTACAAGAGGAGCTACGATGAAAATCCACAAATCTACCATAGCCTGACCACCAGCCAACAGAGCCGGACCGATTGAACGTGCTGGATTTACAGATGTTCCTGTATAGTGAATACAAACCAAGTGTACAAGCACAAGTGATAAACCAATTGCAAGACCTGCAAGATTACCTGCACCTTTTTCTGAATCTGTAGTACCCAATACGACTAGCACAAATACGAATGTAAAGACTATTTCAGCAATAACTGCACCCATAGTTGTGATTCCTGTTTGAATGGTATTTGCCCCAAAACCTGATTCCGGAGCCAATACGTACAAAATTGCAGCTCCGATAAATCCACCAATGATTTGATACAGAATATACATAACTGCATCTTTACCACTCATACGTTTCGATAGCCATACGCCCAGTGTGATTGCCGGGTTTATATGACAACCTGAAATTCCGCCAATAGCATAAGCCATTGCCACTACAGCAAGCCCAAATGCCAAAGCAGTTCCCACTACCGAGGCAGTATCTATTCCGCAACTTAGGCTTACGGCAGTTCCGCAACCCATTAATACAAGCACCATTGTGCCAAACATTTCTGCTAAATACTTTTTCATATCTAAGTTATATTAAGTGTTTTCTATTCGTGAATTGTAGCCAGACCGCCCCCAGCTGTCTCTTTATACAGACTCGGTAAATCGTGACCTGTCTGTTTCATCACTCTCACAATTCGATCGAAAGTCACACGATGTTTTCCATCTGAGAATAGCGAATACATACCCGCATCCACGGCTCGTGCAGCAGCAAATACGTTTCTCTCGATACAGGGAATCTGTACAAGTCCATTCACAGGGTCGCAAGTCAATCCCAAGTGATGTTCAAGTCCCATCTCTGCAGCATACTCAATTTGGGCAGGAGTTCCGCCCATCAATTGATTTGCCGCAGCTGCAGCCATTGCACACGCAACACCGACTTCACCCTGACACCCTACTTCTGCCCCCGAAACCGATGCACTCGAACGAACAATACTACCAAACAATCCTGCCGTAGCCAATGCTCGAAGGATTCTAACATCTACAAAATCGTGTGAATTCTGTAGATGATACAAAACTGCGGGCAAGACTCCGCACGACCCACAAGTCGGTGCCGTAACAATCTCCCCACCCGATGCATTCTCCTCACTTACTGCCAATGCATAGGCATACAACATTCCACGTGAACGCATCCAATCACCGTAGGTCTTTGCCCGAATCATATAATCTCCGGCTTTTCGTCTGAGTCCCAAACCTCCTGGCAACACTCCTTCGTTATTGAGTCCACGTTCGATTGCAGACTTCATCACGTTCCAAGCGTGCGACAAATGATCCCAAATATCTTTACCTTCAAATTCTTCGACACACTCCCAATATGATTTTCCGCTATCTTCACACCATTTCTGAATCTGAGAGATACTGCTCATCGGGTAAACGTGCTGTTGAGGAGCAGCCTTCGTCGTTTCGTTTGCCAAAGCACCACCCCCGATACTGAAAATTGTCCAAGAGTCAACTACATCTCCATCAGCGTTTAGTGCCTCGAACATCATTCCATTGGGATGAAACGCTAAAAATTTTTTCTCCCAAACTATTTTAGTTGGAGCAATAGGATTCAGCACACTTAGAATTGCAACATCTGTCATATGCCCTTTGCCTGTCAATGACAGACTGCCATATAAGGTCACACGAAATCCATTTGCCGTAGGATTCTTATCAAGAAATTGTTTAGCAGCCTTTTTAGGTCCCATCGTATGACTACTTGATGGACCGTCTCCAATTCTGAATATTTCTCTTATTGATTCCATTCTTACTTATTCTTGCGTCCAAAGAGTGAAAAATGAACATATCTCTTCGGATTCTCTTTCAGATCTTCCAACAATATTGACAGATTTGATGTGGCTCTGACCAATGAATCATACAATTGTTTATCCTTCAAGAACGAACCCATTGTACCCTGCTCTGAATTAAGACTCTTCATCGCACCATTGAGTTGTTCCATTGCCTGAGCTGCATCATCAATTGCATCAGACAACTTCGAATCTGCCAACGTACCTGTTAGATTATTGACATTCATCATTATCGAATCCATACGTTCAGAATTTTCACCCAATGTATGGCTGAATTTATTCATATTCTCAACCACACTGTCAAGTCCTGCTGTGTTCAGTTTATTCGTAATGTCTTCGATATTTGCCAATGTTTTTCTAATGTTTTCAAGATTGTCCTTACAGAGCAACGAATCAACGGCTGTGAGTGTTTCAATAAGTTCGTCGACAACCATCGTAGCCTTCTTCTTCAGTGCATCTAACTCTGATCCGGCCAACTCAAACAAATCAGGATCGACCTCTGAAAACAGTGTATCACCCGGTTCAAGGAACTCTTTTGAATCGCCCAAATCAATTGCCAAAGCCTTACCGCTGAGTATATCACCACTGAAGATTCGAGCCTTCGAGTTTTTCGGGATGCGATATTTACTTTTAATTGTCAGTTCAAGCACAATCGGAGCACTCTCCGAGTTCTGATTCAGACTCATATCAGAAACCGTTCCCACACGGAATCCTCGAATCATAATGGCTGCAGATTTTGCAATACCATTGGCCTGTGTATAAGTTGTATAATATACTTCTGATCTAGAAAATACATCTTGCCCCTTTAGGTAGTTAAACCCAAAATAAAACAATAATAACATTAATACTCCGAATACACCAATCTTGGTTTCTCGATTCAATTTCATCTCAATAAGCGTTTTTAATTATTACTTTTTAACTTCTTTGCTTCACTTGCAGAGATAATCTCTCCGTTTTTCAGTCCTACGACAAATGCTCCCTTATAGGTTTTCGACAATGTTTTTCTCATAGACATTGCCTTTGTGTGATCTGCAGTCACTCCGATCAGATAACTATAACCCCGTTTTGTTTTTTTCTCGACAATACGATCACGATCACGTCTCATTCGCCCCTTTGTGTAGTCGGTTCTTTCAACCGAACTTGCAATCTGAACTGCAAATTCAATCACATCTTTTTTCGTCAATCCGCTAGTCTTCGGTTTTGCAGTCTCTACAGTCAATGGCGACGAACCATCTACGGCAGTCTTATATTTACAAAACGCCTTGAACAACGATTGAGCATAATTTTCCTTACCGCTTTGAGATGCGAGGATCTTCGCATCTGAGGGATTGGAAATAAATCCGAACTCTGCCAATATGCTGGGCATTGCCGTCTTCCACAAAACAAGAAATACAGCCTGCTTAACGCCACGATTTGGCATATTGTTCATCTTTTTAAACTCTTCGTTAACCATCTGAGCCAGATCGATACTCTGCACCTGATAGCCGTACTGCATCAATGAAAATATTATGTATGACTCGGCAGAATTGGGATCAAACCCCTCGTATTTAGTAGTATAATCCTCTTCATAAGAGATAACACTATTTTCTTTTTTCATCACCTCAAAGTTCTGGTTACTGCCTTTAGTCCCCATAACATAGACCTCTGCACCTGAAGGCTTGCTCGACTTATTCGAATTCACGTGAATAGAAATAAACAAGTCAGCTTTGGCACGATTGGCAATGTTTCCTCTCTCGTGCAACTCAACAAACCTATCGTCATAACGGGTAAATACCACTTTCACATCAGGGTATGCCTGCTTAATCAACTGACCGAGCCGTTTCCCAACCCACAGATTGATATCTTTTTCTTTTAGATTTTTAGATACAGCACCCGGATCTTTACCACCATGTCCTGGATCAATAACCACAGTCGAGAGTCTACTATATCTCGCATTATTATCCTGAGCCTTAACCACATAACTAAAAAGACTCAGCACACTTATAAATAAAAATATTTTCATTTTCCAGAGTTTCATTATCTACTATGATATGAATTCTGTTTTTTTTGATTAACTTTGCAAAGTTAAAAAATTTTTTTTGTATTGTTTGTGAAAATTAAATATTCGTTGGCAATTCTGTTATCGGCAGTTTTGTGTTGTGTTTTTTTGCCGACTGCTGGAGACACAGGCATCGCTAATTACAGATACTATATCGAAGGGACAGATTCAACTAAACAGGATTCATTAAAGCTCAGTTCATTAAATCTTGTTGCAGACTCTGTTCAATCGGACACACTCCCAACTGACACTACCCTTAAAAAGAGAAGTTTCCTTGACGATATAATCACAGGTAGCAATAAAGACTCTCTGATTTATAATCTCAGAACAAATAAAGTGCGAATTTTTAGAGACGTGATTATCAATTATCGTGACATCTCGCTGAAATCGGCCGACCACATCAATATTGATATGGCTACGCGTGATGTCGAAGCATTCGGTATGGAGAACGATTCGGGTAAAGTTTCCCGTCCCATCTTTGTGGATAATGGCACTGAGTATGTTATGGATACACTCAGATATAATCTCAAAAGCGAAAAAGCAAAAATCAAAAGTGTATTCACCAAAGAAGGTGATGGATTTCTGCACGGACGGGTTATCAAGAAAATGCCCAATAATGATGTCAATATTGCCGGCGGGAAATACACAACCTGCAACGAAGAACACCCACACTTTTATCTTGCACTAACAAAAGCAAAACTCATTCCGGGCAAAAAAATCGTAACAGGTCCGGCGTATCTCGTAATGGAAGATGTACCGATTTATTTTCTGGGATTGCCGTTTGCATTCTTTCCGATGCAAGGCGAAAAAAAATCGGGTTTCATAATTCCATCTTATGGTGAAGAAACTCAAAAAGGTTTCTTCCTGAGGGAGGGCGGTTACTACTTTGCATTCAATGATTACATCGACCTCACCGTACTCGGCGGTATCTACACGAAGGGTTCGTGGGAAGCCTCAGCAAGAAGTCGCTACATTAAGCGGTATAAATATAGTGGCAACATCTCATTTAACTACTCAAAAAATATTCTCGGTGAAAAAGGTGCTGCCGATTACATCAACTCGGGTAGTTACAGAATCGCTTGGACTCACACTCAGGATCCGAAATTCAAACCCAATTCAACATTCTCGGCAAGTGTGAATTTCTCATCAAGCGGATACAACAAATATGGCAGTCAGACGTTGGACGAATATCTGAATACACAAACAAACTCAAGTATTTCATACTCGAAGTCGTGGCCAGGAAAACCATTTTCGCTTTCAACCAACTTGCAACACTCTCAAAATTCAAGAGACTCGACCGTATCACTTGGTCTGCCCAACGTCGTGTTCAACGTATCAAGAATATTCCCGTTCAGACGAAAAGAGGTTGTCGGAAAACAACGTTGGTATGAAAAAATTTCACTCAGTTATACCGGAACTCTTGCAAATAGTATAACGGTTAAAGAGAAAGATTTATTCGGTAAAGATATGTTCAAAAAGATGCGAAACGGCGTCAATCACCAGATTCCGATTTCTACCTCAATGAACATCCTTAAGTTTATTACAGTCAGTCCGAATGCCAACTACCAGGAACGCTGGTATTTCAAAGAGATTGAGAAACGCTGGAATCCTCAGACAAATTCAGTCGAAGTAGTCGATACGACTTACGGATTTAATCGTGTATACAACTATAGTTTCTCAATGGGTATGTCTACACGTATCTATGGTATGTTTGAATTTAAGAACCCCAAATCACCCGTAGTAGCGATTCGTCACGTCATAACTCCGAGTATGTCATTCTCGTATACACCAGATTTCGGGAAAGCCAAGTACGGATACTACAAACCTGTTCAGGTTGACTCAACCGGCAGAATAGACTACTACTCGCCATTTGAAGGTGAAATGTATGGTGTTCCGACTCGTAGCAAGTCTGCCGTTCTCTCATTCGCATTGGGAAATAATCTCGAGATGAAAGTGCGTTCGAAACGAGACTCTACAGGTACAAAAAAAATTAAAATTCTGGATAACCTGTCGATAAGTTCTTCATATAACTTTTTATCCGACTCGTTGAATTTATCACCATTCTCAGTGAGTGGTCGAACTACACTTTTCAACAATTTCGGTATTAATTTCAATGCTACGTTCGACCCTTATCAGGTTAATGAAAATGGAAATAAAATCAACAAGTTCCTAATTGAAGACGGAAAACTTGTTCGTATGACCAGTGCAAGCTTTTCGTTTGGATATTCATTTAATTCGGCCGGAAATACAGGTGCAATGAACGACCTTAACTCAATGAATTCACCTCCACCAGAATATTCAGATTTCTTCAATCAAAACAATGTCGATCCAAATATTCAACGACAACTGAGTACGACATACTATGAATTCAGTATTCCGTGGAACTTCAGTTTTAATTATAGTTTTACATACTCGAATAACGGCAAATCAAAATATGTCACCCAGACCTTGGGATTCAATGGCAGTCTGACCCTCTCTGATAAATGGGGATTCTCATTTAATGCAGGTTACGATTTTGAGATGAAAAAGATTACGCCTGGTACCTTCTCGCTGACTCGCGACCTGCACTGCTGGCAGATGAGTTTCACCTGGGTACCTATCGGTTTCCGACAGAGTTGGAGTTTCAACATCGGGGTCAAATCATCACTGCTGCAAGACCTTAAGTATGATAAACGAAGCAGTTACTATGATAACTACTATTATTAAAATAAAACCGAAAGAGTGCGACAAAGGCACTCTTTTTTGTTTTCCCCAACAAAAGAATTTCCAAACAAATTTAAACGAAATTTTGGACAGAATATAATACAAATCAGTACTCCAAACGACGTTCAGTATTAATAAAATTACGTAACTTTGCAGCCGAAAAATAAAAACCTTTTTTGTGATGATCAGATTTAGTTTAATTTCACTTTTGATTTTATTCACAGCAAACTTGGCAGTATCCTCACCTAAAAATGATAATACAAGAAAACCGACGTTCATTGCTGTCAATGCAAATATCGGTTCATTGCTGAAGACCAACGATTTTCTGAAGGCCGCAGAAATTCCGTTCAGTTCGTCGCTGGCACTCAAGTTCGGATTAAACACCAAAGGAGACAATTGGAAAGATTTCGCATACGGAATGCCCTATTACGGCATCGGACTCTACACCATCAGATTCAAAGACAATGACGGACTCGGCAAACCCGTATCGTTGTACCTTTTTCAGGGTGCAACAATCTCGGAACTCTCACCACGACTGAAACTAAACTACGAGTGGAATCTCGGCATCTCAACAAATTGGGAACCATACGACCGTTTCGATAACCCGACAATGGACGCAATCGGGTCGAATGTCAATGTCCACGTAGCACTGAATCTTATGCTCAGATATTCAGTAAATGACTATTTAGACTTGAATCTCGGTGGAGCATTCACCCATTTTTCAAACGGCTCATACCAACAACCCAATGCCGGAGTTAACCAATTTTCGGGATTTTTGGAAATGGTCTATAAATTCAATCCCGTTAAATCACCACTTAAATCGATTGAAAACCACGAACCATTTACACCTCATTACGACCACGACATCTTGCTGAATATCTCATCACGTCAAGTTGAAGCCGATACGAGCAAAACCAATTTGCCAAGTGAATACACCAAACACCGATTCAAGATTTTCAATCTCAGTTACGGATTTTTGAAGGTGCCAAACTATCGATATAAATATGGTGTCGGGCTCGACCTATTGTACGACGAAAGTTCGGGAGCAAAGATGTGGCGACAGATTCACCCTGAAGATGGCGAAGTTTATGAGCGTATTAAACTCGCACCCGTAACCGATAGGCTCTCACTTGGAGCATCACTGCGAGGTGAAATGGTAATGCCGGGTTATTCGATTTTTGCCAATTTAGGTTGGAACCTGATTCACGGCAACAAAAAAGACCAACGACTTTATCAAGTCATAGGTATCAAACTCTATCTGAGAGATAACTTCTTCGGCACATTCGGAATTCGTGCCACCCACTTTACCAAAGCCCAATACCTCTATTGGAGTCTTGGTTACACAATAAATGGCAAAAGCTACAAGAAATAGTCAAGATAAAATTATAGAGAGTGTACTCCAAAAGAGAGTACACTCTCTTTTTTTATTCTTATAGATAGAAAATTACGCATAAATGCTAATTGTAAATTGACATAAAATTGCTCACCTTTGCGTATAGAAATATAGAGTTATTATGAAGAAATTTACACTATTTACCCTTTTCTTGATTGCAAGTCTGTCCGTTAATGCACAGACTCAGCAATGCCCAAACAGCGAAAAACGAATATCCGACATTGAAAAGATCGTTTCAAAACTACCAAAAATCAGCGGATACATTCAACTCGGATACCAATGGAGTGACAATCCAACCAATACTGAATCTACATTCCATATCCGACGTGCAAGATTAAATCTCACCAACAATCTCTACAAGAAACTTGTCGATTATAAGATTCAGGCTGAATTGTCAGGCTCACCCAAAATAGTTGATGCATATGTTCGATTCACACCCTACAAAGAGTTTAATATCCAAATCGGACAGTACAAAGTACCATTCTCAATCGAAAATATCGACTACTCACCCAGTCGACTGGAAACGATTGATTACCCGATGGCACTACAAAAACTGATGGGTTTCAGCGAAAAAATCGACGGCACTACAATTAAAGCTACAGGTCGAGATATGGGTGTGACATTCTATGGTAGTTTTCTCCCACAAGATGGTTACTCGCTGATTAGTTACCGTATCGGTATATTCAACGGCTCGGGAATTAATACGCAGGACAACAACTCATCAAAAGACCTAGCTGGACGAATTAACATCAACCCGATTAAAGAACTGACTTTATCTTGTTCCTATTACAGAGGAGAATGGGATAAATCGTTTACTGAACGAGAACGCGTAGCCATTGGTGCAGCATACGATACCAAAGACAATATTTTTGTTCGTAGTGAATATCTTATCGGCAAAACAAATATTGTTAAGAGTGATGGACTGTATGTATTATTTGGTTGCCATATTAACGACAAATTGTCATCAGTAGCACGCTACGACACATTCCGCGAGGATAAAAATGCATCTGATTCACGTCAAACCAACTACCTTATCGGTATTGACTACAAGATGTTCAAGCAAGTCAGATTGCAATTGAACTATACATTACAACACTTCGAACAGAACCATCAAGTAGCAACATCAACAAATCATCAGAAATTTTCGTTGATTCAGATGATGCTCACAGGTTCATTTTAATTGCAAATAATAAATCAATATATCGTGAAAAAATTTTGGGAAAATTTTTTAGTCGAAGATTGGGTTGTTACTGTGATATCAATTCCACTTCTTCTTTTGGCAGGATTTGCATATTATCTGCCATCTATTTCGATTCCGTCAAACCTACAAACTGCAGATGCTTGGGCTAATCTCGGAATGCTTTTCATAATCGCACTTGTAGCCCTCTTCGTCGGAAATAAAATGCTAAAACGGCCATTGAAAGGTTTGTTGCGTTCGTTCATCGTCGTATTTATCATCGCAACATTAGCTCTATGGATAGCCAAGATTCCGATTGTAAAATTCTATGGTTTTGAGGCTGTATTCTTTTCAGTAATTTTTGGTCTTATAATCCGTAACTGCTTTAAGATTCCTGAATGGCTGAAACCTGCAATCCAGGGCGAGTACTTCATAAAAATCGGAGTCGTTTGTCTAGGTGCCACAATCCTATTCCGCGACGTTATGAAATCAGGCAGTATGGGATTGCTTCAAGCGATTCTTGTAGTTACAATCGTTTGGTTCTTTGCCTATTTCATTTCACGCAAACTCGGCGTTGAAAAGGCTACTGCAATGACACTATCTTCGGGAGTTTCTATTTGCGGAGTTTCTGCTTGTATTACCGCAGCACGTGTCGCACACACTAACGATAAAAATCTCTCATATGTAGTTTCTGTAGTATTGATTGTTGTCGTACCGATGATTTATCTTATGCCGTGGCTGGCTGAACAGATTGTTCCGTTGCTGACATCAGATCCTGTACTGCAACAAAAAATCGCAGGTGCTTGGATTGGCGGTACAATTGACACGACCAGCGGTGTTGCCGCATCTTCAGAAATGGCTTTTGCCGAGATCAGTGACTTGTCAAATAAGACAGCTGTGATTGTTAAGGCTACACAAAATGTTTTGATCGGATTTGTTGCATTTTTCATTGCCCTTTACCTCTCTACAAAAGGCGAAGATGGTAAATCTCAACGTCCATCATTGGGAATTGTTTGGGAAAAATTCCCAAAATTCATTCTCGGATTTGTAGCTGCTTCATTGGTATTCAGTCTTTGCCAATCAGGCAATATCTTCCCTGACGCAAGCAGCTCAAAACTCGTAGAAACAAGTCTTGCAAAGACTCTGTCACAATTGTTCTTCTCGCTGGCATTCGTCTGTATCGGACTTGACACACGTCTTAAAGACATTATATCTAAAGAGAATCGCAAGACATTATATGCATTCTTGAGTGCTCAATGCTTCAATATTGTCATTACGTTCCTGATTGCCTACCTGTTCTTCGGAGTCATCGGCCCCAAGTTCAACTTGTAGTGACAGGTTATCCATAAAAAAAGTTCGCCGAATTCGACGAACTTTTTTTTTAACCAATTATTTATTTTTTTCAGATTTATTGCACCCACACTTAGAAGCACAATTTCCACATCCGCAATCGCCACTCTCGCAGTTACATCTCGACCTGCGTCTGAACATTGTATATAAGGCAATTGCCACACATACACCCACAACTATCAAAGTCAACCACTCTTGCATACTAAATGAAATTTTGTCCGATTTGCCAAACTATAAAGGTCACAAGCCAAGCGATTCCCGTAGTATAGAGAGCTGTAAATACAGCCCATTTTAAACCAGCCTCACGACGCACTGTGGCAATAGCTGCAATACAAGGCAAATACAACAATATGAACAACATCAAACAATATGCCGTTAAAGGAGTGTAATTCACATTATTTTGCAGAGCAGCAATTAATGAATCCTCATTCTCGCCTGAACCATTCAACACAGCCATTGTACTGATGACAATCTCTTTAGCAGCTAGTCCGGACAGAAGACTGACTCCTATTTCCCAATCAAAACCAAGCGGTTCGAGTACAGGTTCGATTACCTGACCGAGTTTTCCGATATATGTATCTTTCAATTCACAATTCTGCGGATAATTACTCATTGCCCATATTATAACCGATGCTACGAGAATAACCGTACCCATTTTTTTGAGATATTGTCCGGCACGACTCCACATATGACGCATAACGCTACGTGCTGTCGGAATGCGATACGGAGGCAGTTCCATTACAAATGCGACCTCATCTTTTTTAAAGAACAATTTTTTCAGAACGATAGCCGATATGATTGCAATCACTCCACCAATCAGATAAAGCGATGACAATATCACCCCCTGATTATGCTCAAAAAATACCGTTATAAGCAACAGATATACCGGCAGTCGAGCACTACACGACATAAAGGGCATTATTAACATTGTAAGCAATCGATCTTTACGACTCTCCAAAGTTCTGGTAGCCATAATGGCAGGCACATTACAACCGAAACCCATAATCAAAGGGAGAAACGATTTTCCGTGCAGACCTATTCTATGCATAATACGGTCCATAATAAAGGCAGTTCTTGCCATATATCCCGTATCTTCCATTATTGCGATAAAAAGAAAGAGTATCAAAATGTTAGGCATAAATACCATTACTCCACCCACACCGGCAATAATACCTTCTACTAATAAATCTTTAAACGGACCATCAGACATAATACCTTCGACCCACTTGCCTAAAGCTACAAAACCAGCATCTATCCAATCTGCGGGATATTGTCCCAATGTAAAGGTCAATTGAAACATTGCCCACATCAGCAATAAAAATATTGGAAATCCCCAAAATCGATGGGTCAATATTGCATCCGCTTGATAGCCTTTCTTATGTTTAGCAATATTACCTTTAGTGTAAGTTTCGCTCATTGCACCCGTGATGAATGCAAATCGAGCATTGGTAATCAACGATTCTGCACTCTCTCCAAAGATACGTTCAAGACGATTCTGTTCGCGTTCGGCAACAATACTCATTTCCGACGCATTATCACAATTCTGAATTTCCTCTTTTATAACCACATCTCCTTCGAGCAACTTGATTGCTAAATATCGTGAAGCATATCTGGCAACGAGATCCTTATTTTGTCGCACTTCATCCTGAATTGCCGAGATACAATCTTCCAACTCGCTGCCATAATTGATGTGAATATGTCTG
>CAJGBR010000045.1 GCA_904501625.1 uncultured Rikenellaceae bacterium | reverse complement strand
GGCAGAATCGCAATAAATGAAAAAAATTGTCGCTAATTTTGGAAAAACCAAAAGAAGTGCGTACCTTTGCGTGCCCAAAAGATTGGGTAGTCGGATCAATAGACTAAGTAAAGTATTAACTAAAAGGTAAAAACAGTGGAGTCATTAAGCTACAAAACCGTCTTTGTAAACCCACAGACTGCAAAAAAAGAGTGGGTAGTGATCGACGCAACTAATGCGCCGGTAGGACGGCTTGCCGTACAAGTCGCAGATATCTTGCGCGGTAAGAACAAGCCAGGTTTCACACCTCACACTGACTGCGGTGACAATGTTATCGTGATCAATGCTGACAAAGTGAGACTCACAGGCAAGAAAATGACCGACAAGGTTTATGTGCATTATACCGGTTATCCGGGAGGACAACGTTTTGCACGTCCGGTTGATATGCTTAAACGTAAACCTTCGTTCGTTGTCGAACATGCAGTAAAGGGTATGCTGCCCAAAACACGTCTCGGAGCTGCACAGTTCCGTAACTTGAAAGTGTACGCAGGCGCGGAACATCCGCATGCTGCACAGCAACCCAAAGAAATCAAACTTAACGAAATCAGGTAATGAGTACTGAAGTTGTAAACACCGTAGGTCGTAGAAAAGCTGCTGTGGCTAGAGTCTATGTAAAGGCCGGTGAAGGTAAACTTACCATCAACAAGAAAACCATCGAAGAGTACTTCCCTCTGGAAATCCTCCGTTTCGTTGTAAATCAACCAATGTTGGTTACTGAAACAATGGGTAATTTTGATATCCACATCACAATGGATGGTGGTGGTATCAAAGGCCAAGCAGAAGCTGCTCGTCTTGGAATTGCTCGCGCACTGTGTCAAGTAAATCCAGAATACCGTACTATCCTTAAGAAGAACGGATTCTTGACTCGTGACCCACGCGAAGTTGAACGTAAGAAACCTGGTCAACCGGGAGCACGCAGAAGATTCCAATTCAGCAAACGTTAATCGACCGAATCCGGAAATTTTTGCACAAGCAGCGTAGTTAAACTTTCGGGACTTTCACTAATTGAGACTACTCGATGGTTGCTCTGCTTGCGAAAAACCGCAGGACCGCACAAGGTGCGCTACCTTGCGAGTTGAAAATGAGAGAGCCTCAATATGAGAACGACAGTCGTTTTAGGATTGTTCGTTGAATTGGATCGGCTCCAAAAGAAAAAAGTGAATTAAAATGGCAAGAACAGATTTTAATCAATTGCTCGAAGCTGGTGTACACTTTGGACACCAGAAACGTAAATGGAATCCTAAAATGGCTCCATATATCTTTATGGAAAAAAATGGGATTCATATTATTGACCTGCACAAGACAGTAGTCAAATTGGACGAAGCTGCTTCTGCAATGAAGCAAATCGCAAGAAGCGGACGCAAAGTGTTGTTCGTGGCTACTAAAAAGCAGGCTAAGGATATCGTGGCTGATACCGTAAAACGTATTGCAATGCCTTACGTTACAGAACGTTGGCCGGGTGGTATGCTTACAAACTTCCCAACAATAAGAAAGGCCGTTAAGAAAATGGCTACTATCGAAAAGATGGCTAATGACGGAACTTTCGATAACTTCTCAAAACGCGAAAAATTGCAAATCTCGCGTCAGAAAGCTAAACTTGAAAAGAACCTTGGTTCTATCGCAGATATGGCTCGCCTGCCGGCAGCTTTGTTCGTAGTTGACGTTCAAAAAGAAGCAAACGCAGTTCGTGAAGCTAAGAGATTGAATATCCCAGTGTTTGCAATGGTTGATACTTGCTGTGATCCGACAGATATCGACTTTGTAATTCCTGCAAACGACGATGCCGCTAAGTCAATCTCTTTAATTCTTGATGTGTGCTGTGGTGCTATCGAAGAAGGTTTGGCTGAACGTAAACTCGAAAAAGAAAAAGAAGCTGCTGCAACAGAAGCTGCTTCTCCAAAGAAAGATGCTCCGAGAAAACGCACTGTGAAAAAAGAACGCGTTGCTAAGAGCGAAGAAAAAGTAAATGCTGAAACTGAAGCTTAATTGATAGAAATAAGTTTCTATTGGAATGCTCCTCATTTCGAGGAGCATTTTTTTTATGCATATACTAAATAAAATAATTGTTAATCAAGGCATTCATAATGTCTGATATATTTGATGCACTAAAAAATAGTGTAATGGTAAATATCTCAGATGCGATTTATGCAGAATTTGCAGAAAAAATTGTTGGCAGATTGCCAGAGTGCGGAATCATTAACGAAGTATTCGTTCAAACAAACATCGAAATGAATGTTGTGTTGAGGTTGACTCTTGGTGCAGTGGTTGGTATAGATAATATCAGACCAATATATTGGGAGTGTTGGAGTGAATGTGATGGTGTTGAAGTTAATAATAACTTCAGCTGGAGTGAGTTAGAACCTTTTGTAAATTCAAAGCGACTAAAATGAGAAGTGAGAATAGCAAAGATAAACTGAATCAAGTCATAGAATTTGCAAGTCAGAATCTCTCGTGCAGTGAGATCTCAAAAAGAGCCGGTGTATCGAAAACTACGGTTAGTCGCTGGCTTAAGAAAATGGAAAATAAAACTCAAGGAATGACCGACATAATGATAGTAGAAGCTGTGAATGCACTTCGTCAGCGGGTTCGTGGATTCCAGATTGTCGAGTCGAAAACAACATTCGTAATGGGTGCTGATAATATTTTGAAGGTAAAAGAACGTGTCGATGTGACCAAAGATGTTGCACCCGATCTCGCAGCTATTGAGTTTATGTTGACCAACAGAGATCGTGAACATTGGCAACATAAACCAGAGGTTAATAGTGTAAATGTTGAGGCTGAGCATTGTCATAATGTGGATTTGTCGAAATTGTCAGAGCAGGCTCTTGAAGAGTTGTATAAAGCGTGTAGTGATTAAATGTGATGAATATGAATGAGTTGAAATTGCCATCAAAGATTGATGTGGCTGCTGAGATGGCAAGACGTTCGCTGGTCGGATTCGCGAAAATAAATCAGCCGAATTTTGTTTTGTCCGATTTTCATAGTAGTTATTATGCTGTGTTGGAGTTATTTGCTCAGGGGGTAATCAAGAAACTGATAATATCGATTCCTCCTCAGCACGGAAAATCTCTCGGGTCGTCAATTTTACTGCCTGCATATATGCTCGGTTTGAATCCTAATTTGAAGATCTGTATTGCTTCGTATTCATTGGCTCTTGCGTCGAAATTTAATCGTAGTGTGCAGCGAATTATCTCAACAAACAGTTATAAGCAGGCGTTTCCTGAGACTCGTCTGAAGTCAAATCAGACAGAACGAGAGTATATCAGAACTGCCGAGCAGTTTGAAATTGTTAACTGCCAGGGTGGAGTGCTAAGTGTGGGGCGAGAGGGTCCCCTAACGGGGAATCGTGTCGATGTTATGATTTTGGACGATATCTATCGTGATGCAATGGAGGCTAACTCGCAGATAATCAGACGTAATGCTTGGGAATGGTATACCTCGGTCGTGAAGACAAGATTGCATAACCATAGTTCTGAATTAATCGTTTTCACGCGTTGGCACAGACAGGATATTGTCGGGATGATTGCCGAATATGAGAAGATTGTTCCTCTGAAAACTATTTCCGATAAATTTGAAAATGATGTGTGGTATTCTCTTAATTTTAAAGCAATTAAGGAAGATGATCCCTTTGAGTTGGATCAACGTAAGCGAGGTGAAGCATTGTGGCCTCAGCGGCATAGTATCTCTTTACTTGAGACCAAACGGAGACTCGATCCGCAAACATTTGAGTCATTATATCAAGGAAATCCGATTTCAATTGAGGGGTTGCTATATGGTGATAATTTTAAGACTTATGCAGATTTGCCGGAAACAATTTCTAAAAGAGCCTCTTATACAGACACTGCGGATACGGGAGACGATTATCTGTGTTCGGTTTGTTATGTTGTAGATACTGACGATGTTATATATGTTACAGACGTCGTGTTCAGTAAGTTGGAAATGGAATTTACAGAGACGGCTGTTGCTGTAATGCTCAAGCGAAACGAAACCCGAAAGGCCTGGATTGAAAGCAATAATGGCGGACGTGGTTTTGCTCGCAGCGTGCAATCGTTGGTGCCGGAGTGTGATGTCGAGTGGTTCTTTCAGAGTGCAAATAAGGAGTCTCGAATCTTGACCAACAGTTCTTCTGTACTAAAACATATTCGAATGCCTTCAGATTGGGCTGTCCGTTGGAGTGAGTTCTATCGTGAAATTACGCTTTATCGCAGAACGTTTAGGGCTAACCGCAATCACGATGCGGCAGATGTACTTACAGGAATCATTGAACGTGAAATATTTACTCCCACACGAAAACGTATGGGAGTAGTAGGATTTAGTCATTGATTGAGAGTCGTTAGAATGGAGGAGAGTCTTCGAAACCGTCGGAGTTCATACTTGATTCGATGATTCTCACGCGGCCGTTTGACGATATATCGCCACTCTGCATTAACATTGAGTCAATTGCACCACCGTCCCAGTCGCTGAATTTAGCCAGATGTTTTCTGAACTTCATTTTGACAGTATCGGTTGCACCATTACGGTGTTTTGCAAATATAATTTCTGCAAGTCCTTCTGTTGATTCTTGGTTTTCATTTTCCTTAAGTCCGTAGTATTCAGGTCGGTGAATGAAGGCAACGATATCGGCATCTTGTTCGATGGACCCAGATTCACGCAAGTCTGACAATTGTGGACGTTTATCTGTACGAGTTTGTAATCCTCGGTTGAGTTGGGACAATGCTAAAATCGGCACATTCAACTCTTTGGCAATGGCTTTAAGAGCACGCGAAATAGACGCAACCTCTTGTTCACGATTGCCTTTAGTCTCGTGTGAACCTGTCATAAGTTGCAGATAGTCAATTATAATGACATCGATATTGTGAACAGCTTTCAGGCGTCTGACTTTTGATCGGAATTCGTATATAGATAGCGATGCTGTGTCGTCAATAAACAATTTCGCATCAGCCAGAGGTTGCAGCGATTTTTCGAGATGTGCCCATTGGTCTTGAGACAGACGTCCGTTCTTTATTAGATTTGAATCGAGCTCTGACTCTGCAACCAAAAGACGTGTCATAAGTTGTACATTGCTCATTTCAAGTGAGAAGAATGCAACCGATTTCTTGAAATCAACCACCATATTTCGAGCAAGTGACAGAACGAATGCCGTTTTACCCATAGACGGACGGGCTGCGATGATAACCAAATCCGAGGGTTGCCATCCAGATGTCAGATTGTCGATATCTGTAAATCCACACGGAACACCACTGATGCCTTCGGGTCTGTTGCGAGCCTCTTCGATTCGTTGAATCGTTTGTGCAATGATTGATTTAGCGTCCTGTACATCGCGTTTGATGTTGCCTGATGCTACTTTAAATATTTCACCTTCAGCAAATTCAATCAAGTCTGTAACGTCAGTATCAGGGTCGAACGAACGCCGTTGAATGTCTGTCGAAGCACGAATCAACTCTCTTTGTACAAATTTCTGTGCAATTATTTTTGCGTGAAATTCGATGTGGGCAGCCGATCCAACCTTCTGGGTCAATGACACCAAAAACGAACGGCCTCCGACCTCTTCTAGTTTGTTTTTTCTCAGAAGTTGTTGATATACTGTGTATAAGTCGACTGGTTCTAACTGTGATGATAAATCCAGAATCGCTTGATATATAACCTGATGCACCTCTTTGTAGAACGATTCTGGTCGCAATAGTTCCTGAACCTTGAGAATACTCTCTTTTTCAATCATCAATGCTCCCAAAACTGCCTCTTCAAGGTCTATTGCCTGAGGTGGAATTGTACCAAGTTCTGAACTTACATCACTTACAACTTTGCTTGGATTGGCTTTTTCGCCATATTTTTTTGCCATAAACTAAATCTGATTTGAAAGCGAAGTTAATATTTTTTCTCGGGAATGTAGCCCATTGCAAGTAAATTTTAAAATAAAAATGAAAAATGTTTATAATGTGAAAATTTCGTTATATATTTGTATTTTAGAAATTAACTAAGATAAAAATATGAAAGGATTGAAATTTGTTTCGATTTTTGCAGTAACAGCACTCATCGTATTGAGTGGTTGCAAAAATGTAAATCAGCAAAATGTTGCACCTGAATCAACTAAACAAAGTGTTGCAAGTAGTGGCGAAATCGTTTATGTCAATGTTGATACATTGGTTAGCAACTATGCAATGTATTACAATTTGAAGGCTCAATTTGAGGAAAAATCAAAGAAAATCGAAAACGAACTTACATCAAAAGGTCAAAAATTGCAACAAGATGCTCGTTCGTTTGAAGAAAAAGTGAATAAAGGTTTGGTGACAAGAGCTCAAGCTATTGATATGCAAAATTCTTTGCAGACACGTCAAAACGAATTGTTGCAGTATCGCGACCAAAAAGTCAGCGAACTCGGCGAAGAAGAACGTGTGATGATGAACCAGATTCATTATAGTATCATCGAATATCTGAAAGAATTCAATAAGGATTATAAGTATAAGATGATAATCAGCACTTCAAACGGTAGCCCGATTATGAATGCAGATCCAAAATTGAATATTACAACAGAGGTCCTGAAAGGTTTGAACGAAAAATATAAATCTCAGGAAGCTACAAAAGCAAAATAAGTAAACTTTTAAAAAAAGAAAAATATGGGGGCTACATTCTGACAGCCCCCTTTTTTACCAATGGTGATGGCTAAGATTTTAAAGTCGATGTGGATGGTTGCTATGCTCGTAGTGATGTTCGGGTGTAGTAATGATAAAACTGAAGAGGATTTTGATGAACCGAAAGCAACCCGAACTGTATTGGTATATATTGCTGCGAATAATGACTTGAGTAGTTTTGCATCAATGAATATCAGCGATATGGTTAAGGGTGCAGCTGCGGCAAATTTGTCAGTTGATAATCTGATTGTGTATGTCTCTGGTCAGGGAGATGTGCCCCATCTTTATCGTATAACCAATCAGGGGAAACAACTGATTAAGAGTTATCCACAACAAAACTCTTTGGAAAAAGAGGTGATGGCTGGAGTCTTAAGCGAGGTGCGTGAAATGTATCCTGCACCATCAAACGGTGTGATTTTTTGGTCACACGGATACGGTTGGATGCCCCGTTCTGTTTTCGGAACTCGTGCCGTATCTGAAACTAATAGTCCCCATCCGATGACAAAAAACTTTGGAGTAGATAATCTCTCTTCATCTGGAATCTCGGCAGAAGATATTGCATCATTGTTGCCCGATAATGTCTATGATTTCATTGCCTTTGATGCGTGTTATATGGGGGCGATCGAAGTCGTATGGGCTCTGAGAAAAAAATGTGATTATATGATGTTGTCTGCAGCCGAAGTTTTGTCAGAAGGATTACCATACAAGATGATTGTCTCGGAATTGTTTGCTACAGGCCAGGCTGACCTGAAAACTATAGCAAAGAAATATTTTGATGTCTACAACTCGAGTGCATCTGCGTACGAACGCAGTGCGACAATTGCGGTAGTTGATTGTAAATATGTGGACGAGATGGCTGCGGAACTGAAAGATATTATAATAAAATTCGGTGGTAATTCAGTCGATGTTTCGAAAGTTCAATGGTTTGATAGAACGGTCTATGGTCATCATTTTGCATATGATATTGGTGATTATGTTGACCATATGGTCGATTCTTCTGGAAGTGCATTATTTTATGAGAAGTTAAATAAAGCAATTGTTGCTAAGTATACAACTCCGACATTGTGGGTGGGAGATTACCGCGGTCGAGATATTACGGTTCGTAAATTTAACGGACTCTCGATTTTCATTCCGACGGCTGACGAAGCAGATAATGTTATGAATGTCTACAAAAAGACTGATTGGTATAAATATCTTTATTCCGAGTAGTGGCTATTTGTATTGCAGAATTTGAGGGGGCGTTGGTCTGAGATTGGGCAGTCGCAGTTTCGGCTCCTGTGAAATATGCGCATAGTTTCCATAATAAATTCCGTTCTTGTATACTGGAATTGCCAACCGTAATTGGATCGTACGGAAAATCAGACGTTCGTTTTTTATTCTGATACCAATGCCCATTGATCCGTAGAAATCGTTTTTGAAGATTGTTCCATTGCCAAGCCACGCTGCATCGGCAAATCCAAAAAATGCAAATTTAAATCCATAGGTGTTCAGTCCAGAGAATAGTACGGTTTCTGACTTGATCAGCAATCGTTTAGTGCCGAACAGATCTTTGCGGCTCAGGTTACGAGGTGAGTATATGTACGTAAACCCAATGACTTCACCTTCTCCTTGATGACGTTTGAACCCCATTGTCAACGAGCAGGATAAAAATTGTCGCACAATAGCTGATTTGCCTACTGTGAACAGATTCGAAAACCAATCCATACCTAAATCCATATTAGTTTGGCAGAGTTGATGTGAATTGAATCGTGTCCCTAGAGCTGCCGAGAGTTGAAAGTGGCCGATGCGAGTAGGGTAACTGATTGTTGCTGATGATCCGATATAAAAGCGATTGTCGAACTCGCACGATGAAAAACCTCCTGTAAGAGTTAAATTGTAGCCATAGGGTATATCCTCTGTACGTCCGTAGCCGTAAATGTAGCGGCTTGTATAGTATTGTTCGTTATAAAAACCAAGAGATAATAGTGCTATTTTTCTATTGTGGAATAGCGTATTATGATTTATATTCACGTCTGGTCTCAGATGAAAATTTGTTATTTCGCCTGAAGCTGCAATAAAAAATGCCTTGTTTGGGTTTATCTTAAACGATTTTCCGAGCCATAGTTTGAACTCTTCATTTGAAACGGTATGTGTCGAGTCGCAAGTGAGGAAGTCATAATCCCAACGTTCGCTTTTGGCTGAAATTCCGAATCCGAAATTATTGACTGTTAGAATGTTTTTATTGATATTGCTTCCGATAAGATATCTGTCATAACCTCTGCCTGCTACGAAACTCATATCTGTAAATGACCCTGAGATATTGGGCATATCGAATTGAATTTGGTTGCCGGCATATATTGATCCTTCGGTGTGGAAGTATGTCCTGAGTTTGAGCCCGTAACCCAACCCGAAGATGTTATCATCATATATTTCCGTGTATAGTCGGTTGATTCTCGGAGTAGAAACGTCAACGCCAAGACTCCACCTGTCATTAGTAACTATATGAATATCAATTTTATCAGGGTGTTCAGTTGATGGTGTTATTAAAAATGAAACATTAGAGAACAGATCTAAATCTCTTAAATAAGCCTGAGTCGCAGCTACTTTGTGGGCGTTAAATTTTTCTCCTGATTTAAATAACAGAAAACGTCTGATCGTATTTTGTCGAGTTGTCGAGTGGGTCTTATTGGCAATGCGTTGGAACGAGTTCATCAGAGAGTCGACTCCTGGGAAAACGTTAAGGGGCGTTATTTCGATTTTATCAATGATTCGATTCTCAAAGATTTTCCAACGTTGTTCGTCATTAACAATTGAATTAGGCTCGATAACATTGACCGAATCTTGGTGGATAAAAAGTGATCGGAATAATATATTAGAGATATTCTGTTTTTTACCGATGGTGATTTTGCGGTAGAAATCTTCAGATCTCTCATCAATTTTGATGTTTGATAAAGAATCAAGACGAGCCAGATGTTGACGATTTGACTGTGCAGATGCAACCAGCGTCAGCAAACACAATGCAGATATTATGCAAAATCTATAGTTCATTTAATATAATAAACTCCTGTGAATTGCGATTAATTGTGTTTTGCGAGAGTAATAATCCCGCATTCATCTTGTTTAATAACGCCTTGTTTAGTCAGTTGTTGAATTCTTTCGACTGCAAAGTCTGAATCCGTTTTCAGTAGTTTGACAAGTTGTTTAATATCGCGGGGAGATTCGGATATGATTTTAACAATCATCGAATCTGTATATTCTACAGGTTTAGTGCGTTTTTCTCGGCAGATGTCACATTTGCCACACCCCTCGCAACTATTGTCGCCGAAGTAGTTCTGCAATATTAGGCTTCTGCATTTTGATGTTTGTTCAGCATATTCGACAACCATCAGTGCCCGTTGCATTGAAGTTTCGCGTCTGATGAGGAAACTTTGTGACGAAATGAATAGATGTGGAATTGGAATACGATCTTCAGTCAAGACCAACATTTGAGTGTGGCTACTTGGAATATAACGAATGATATGTTTACGAGACAGTGTCAAAAGCAGTTCGCTAATGGTTTTAACGTCAGTCGCTAAATAATCTGCAAGTTGTACCTCGTTGATGGCTTTGTACTCTGTGAAGACTCCGGGATAATTTCTCAAAATTGCTGATATGATTCGGTTGAGCATCGTGTTTTTGAAATTGTACTCGTACAGCTCTTCACGATTGATTTCAAAGATTATCCGGGTAGGATTATCCAAAGGTTCGGTTAGTTTGAGGTAGCCATTGATTTCGAGAATCTTAATGGCATTGATGACTGTCAGGGGGAAATACTTGTATCGTTTCGAAAAATTATTCAGATCAAATTGTTTTTTGAGTCCGAGTCCTTCGTCATACGGAATCTTCAGATAGACAAAAATATCATCATAGATTTTTTTGATGGTATTAATATCCGGAAATTCGTTTTGAATGCGACGTTTTACCGTAGTTTTATCGGCATTCGATGTTATGATTACGGCATAAGCTGGTTTGCCGTCACGACCCGCACGTCCAGCCTCCTGATAGTATGCCTCAAGAGATTCGCACAAATCATAGTGAATAACAATTCTGACATCGGGCTTATCTATTCCCATACCGAAGGCATTGGTTGCAACAATGACTCTGGTTTTTCCATTAATCCAACTATCCTGATGTTGAGAGCGGGTGAAGTTGTCCATACCGCCGTGGTAGGGTAGAGCATTGATGTTTTCCTGATTCAGCCATTCGCTTAAGGTTTCGCATCGATTTCGGGTCCGGGTATAAACAATTGCTGAACCATTGACATTCTGTAGAATATGCCTTAGCATAGACTGTTTGTCTTCAGTTTGACGTACAATGTAGCTGATGTTGTCACGGCGGAAACTCATTCTGAGTATTTTGGGACTATTTAGCTTGAGATTTTGTGTAATCTCTTTGATGACATTAGGTGTAGCAGATGCCGTAAGAGCCAGAATCGGAACCTCAGGTTTTATCTCTCTCAGTTTGGATATATTCAGATATGCCGGTCTGAAGTCGTGTCCCCATTCAGATATACAGTGTGCCTCATCTACGGCAATTAATGATACGTTCATTTCTGCAAATGTGAGGCTGAATATGTCGCTTGGAATACGTTCCGGAGCGATATACAGAAACTTATATCCTCCGAAAAGACAGTTGTTAAGTGTTGACTCAATTTTTTGTAGTGACATTCCGCTATGTATTCCGGCTGCCAGAATGCCTTTTTTTCGAAGTGAATCAACTTGGTCTTTCATCAGTGCAATCAGTGGCGTAATAACGATACAAATTCCATCGGTTGCCAAAGTCGGAATCTGGTATGTCAAAGATTTACCTCCTCCGGTAGGCATCAATGCGATAGTATCCGATCCTGCACAGACAGAGTCAATTACATCGCGTTGCAGAGGTCTGAATTGTTCATACCCCCATACCTCTTTGAGAATTTTTTTTACGTCACACATAATGCAAATATACGAAAAAATAGGATAGCGGCACGATATTGGTAGTTATATAATTTAAAACTATTGACCAATAGATATTAATGATTGAAATAAATTGTATATAATGTATATAACTCTTAATTTTGACAAAAAATAGAAACAAACAAATTAAATGAAATAGTTATGAAAAGTATTAAAGGAACTCGAACAGAACAGAATTTATTAAAATCATTTGCTGGAGAATCTCAGGCACGTAGTAGGTATACATTTTTTGCGAGTGTCGCAAAGAAAGAGGGATATGAGCAGATTGCGGGTGTATTTATGGAGACTGCCGAGCAGGAAAAAGAACACGCAAAGAGATTTTTTAAATATTTGGAGGGAGGTATGGTTGAGATTACAGCGTGTTATCCGGCCGGAATCATCTCTACCACAATGGACAATCTGCGTGCAGCAGCTGAGGGTGAAAATGAAGAGTGGGCAGATCTCTACCCAGAATTTGCAGATATCGCAGATGAAGAGGGATTTCCTGAAATTGCCATTACGTTCCGAATGATTGCAAAGGTTGAGGCTGAACACGAAGCTCGTTATTTAAAACTTCTATCTCGTTTGAAGACAGGAAAATTCTTTGAGATGGAGGACGAAATCGAATGGCAATGCAGAAATTGCGGATATGTTCATCGCGGAACTAAGGCACCAGAGAAGTGTCCAGCTTGTCTGCACGCACAAGCATATTTTGAACCCAAGAAAAATAATTATTAAAAAATTGAACAATTGATTTTATTTTGAGAAAAGGTCGTATCTAATAGGTATTAACAAAAAAGGTTGTCCGATGGAGGACAACCTTTTATATTTGAATGTGCAATCAAACTATTTTGCAGCAGGCTGAGTCGGAGCTGCTTTCAATTTAAGTTCAGCTTTTATCAGCGGCAACATATTAACAGTGTTTGCTTGGTCGTGGTAAATGATTGTAGATTGAGACAGATCGAATACCATTGTAATGTTATTAGCTTTAGCGGCTTTGTGGATTGCCTGACGAGCCTTTTCGACTACAGGTTTCATCAATGTTGCCATTTGATTTTGCAGATCTCGTTGAGCAATTGCGTTGAATTCTTGCAGACGAGTTTGCATTTGAGACAATTCTTTTTCTTTATATTCGCGGATTGACTGAGACATAGTTGCAGCATTTTTGCTGTAATCGTCATATTTTTTATTGAATTCAACCTGCATCTCTTCGAATTGTTTTTCGAGGTCTTTTTGGAATGTCTCCATTTTGAGGTTTACAGAGTCAATTTCCGGCATCATAGACAGCAATTCCTGAGAATTAATATAGCCGAATTTTGGAGTCTGAGCGAATGTCATATTGCTGAAGATAAGAGCAGCAATGACCAGTGTGATTTTCATTAAATTTTTCATTATTATAGATTTTTAGTAATTTGTTCTCATTAATCCCAATTTTGACATTACTTCATTTGTAATGTCAACACGTTTTGAATAGTAAACGATATTTGGGTTGCTTGCCACGTCGATAACTGCATCATACTGTTTTGATTCAGCAATCTGTTTAATAGCATTAAACACCTTATCTTGAATTGGTTTGAT
>CAJGBR010000044.1 GCA_904501625.1 uncultured Rikenellaceae bacterium | reverse complement strand
TCCCTAAATCAAATGGTTATGAGGCTTTGCACTGTACATTGATGGGACCAGGTGGAGTTTGGTGTGAGGTGCAAATTCGTTCAGAACGAATGGATGAAATTGCAGAACGGGGATTTGCTGCACATTGGAAATATAAATATGGAAATAATGACTCAACAGGTGAACTAGACAAATGGCTAAAGCGGATTAGTGAGGCTTTAAATAATCCGACGGAAGATGCAGTTGAGTTCTTGGATAACTTTAAGTTAAACCTGTATTCATCTGAAGTAGTAGTATTTACACCTAAGGGGGATTCAAAAAGTTTACCAAAAGGAGCTACTGCTTTAGACCTTGCATATGAGATTCACTCAAAGATTGGTAATAGTGCGGTAGGTGCAAAAGTTAATCATAAAATTGTTTCGATATTTACCGAATTGAAGAATGGGGATCAGGTTGAGATTCTGACGTCAGAAAATATTCATCCGAAAAGTGAATGGCTTGAGAAGGTTGTGACTGCAAAGTCAAAGAGTGCAATTAAATATTATCTGAAAAAGGCTGTTACGAATGATCCTGAGCGTGGTGTTGAAATTTTCGAGGCAAAGATGAAAGAACTTGGAATCCAACCCTCAGCGCGAGTTTTTCGAAAAATTTTACCGGCATACGATTGTAAAATTAAAGACGAATTTTACCGCAAGTTAGCAGCTGGTTCTATATCACTTGATGGTTTAGATGATATATTGAAACAGAATTCGGCTAATAAAATTACAAAATTTTGGTCATTGCAATTGAGTAATCCATTCAAGTGGTTTACTTCAGAAGGTAAGGATAAATTGGTTGTGAGCAATTCGGCAGTGAATGAAAATTGGCCAAATTTTGTTATTGCACAGTGTTGTAATCCGATTCCGGGTGATGAGGTGCTTGGATTTAAGGAGCCGGGGGCTAATAGTGTGACGGTGCATAAAAAGAGTTGTCGAATGTCTATTAGGTTAGCTGCAGAACACGGGGAATATTTGGTGCCGATAAAGTGGTCGAGTCATAAGGTTTTGTCCTACTTGTCGATTCTAGAGATTAGGGGTATTGACCGAATGGGTATCTTGTCAGAGATGATGCAAGTGATTACTAATCAGTTGAATGTAAATATTCGAGAGATGCACATTCAGAGTCACGATGGAATTTTTGAGGGGACAATCTGTTTGTATGTGAAGAGTACTGATGACTTAAAGAACTTAATTGAAATGGTGAGTCGTGTAAAAGGAATCGATAAAATTCGGCGCGTGGAAAGTCAAATCGAGTAATTGTTTGGATTATGAATGATGGACATATTGTACTTACGTTAGTAACCTTGGCATTAGTGCTTTTGGATTGGGTCGTTAGTCGTAACAGAAAGAAGAAAAACTTAAAGCGAATAGAAGATCTTAAGAACAGGAAGCCTGTGCAAAAGGTAAAACCAGAAGAGGTTAGAACTGTTGTTGATGAACAAAAAACTTCCTACGATTTGGATAATTTGCCAAATCGTAGAGATACATTTGGAAATATCAAAGGTACATTTGTAAACAAGGGAGAGGTGGATTTGATTACAAAAGCAAAAAAGAAAAGTACACATAAGGTTGCAAATGTGATAGAAGAGGGTGGAGGCCCGCAAGATAGGGTGTTGCTTCCTGAGGAGTTTAGGCAATCTGACGTTTCGGAATGTAATGAAGTGTTGGAGGATTTTGATCTGAGGAAAGCTGTTATTTACTCTGAAATTCTCAAACCTAAGTATGATGAATTTTAATCTATAATATTATGGCTACGATATTTTCACGTATAGCAATGGGGGAGATCCCTTGCTATAAAGTTGCAGAGAATGATGAATTCTTTGCGTTTTTGGACATTAATCCGATTCAAAAAGGTCACACTCTTGTAATTCCTAAAGAGGAGGTGGATTACTTGTTTGATATCGATGATGAAAAACTTGGTAGAATGATGGTTTTTGCAAAACAAGTAGCTGCTCAAATAAAGTCTAAAATGGGTTGCAGACGAGTTGCAGTGGTTGTATTGGGACTCGAAGTGCCGCACGCACATATCCATCTGATTCCAATTAATGAAGAAAAAGATGTTGATTTTAAGGTTAAACAACAGCTCTCTGAAGATGAATTTAAATTAATTGCAGAGCAAATAAAATTGTAGTTTAATCTTGTTAAAATTAGGTAAATCATCAATTTAGATGATTTACCTAATTTTTTTATTCAATTATTTTCGGTGTATTTTATATAAATCGCTTAAATGAGTATTTATTTTATATGATTTTGTTAATATAATTTATTGATAAACAAGTATTTATATTGATTATATAAATAAAAAGTTTATATAAAAATGATAGTATTTTTTAAGTGTTTTTAATTCTCATTTATGAAATTGGTTGATTAGTCGTTCCGAGGTTAATTACTGCTTAATTGGTATTGCTTTTATGGAAGATTTGTACGATTTAGATATTGTAAAAATATTGTAATTAATATATTTGTTAATCTGAGGAAAGTTATTTAACTTTGTCACAAAGTAATTATGATATGAAGAATCGTTTACAATTGTTAATGTCTGATAAGAATCTAACTGCGTCAACTTTGGCAAAAATGTTAGATGTACAACCTTCAACTGTGTCACATATTTTAGCCGGAAGGAATAATCCTAATTTACAATTTATTCAGAAAATTCTCACCACCTTTCCTGATATCAATGCCAAATGGTTGATTAATGGTCAGGAAAAGATGATTAATGAGTCAGATATTCTTCATAAGCCTGTAGAGGTTACGACTAATACGAATATGATAACAGAAATTTCAGAACAGACTTGTGATTCTAGTGAGAAAAATTCTCAAGCAGCAAAGAGGGTCGAAAAAATTGTTGTGTTCTATACAGATAAATCTTTTGTGGAATATCGACCTGAATAACTATATTTGCAAATAAACCTTATTTGTATTATGTAAAATTGAATTTAGTCGAATACTCTACTTGTGTTTTTCTAAAACGATATGAGGAATCTCACCGTGGCTGATCAGTTGAATTGGACAATCATAATAATTTAGCTGCTCAGGAGTGATCTTGTTTGACTGATGGTGATGAACAGAACGATTCACACAGACAAATGATTTGACGTAACTTGCAATTGTTCCTAAGTCATGAGAAACCATAACAATTGCCATCTTTTCGTTTAAGGCCTTGAGCAGTTCATAAAGCTCTTTCTCAAATTTATTATCAACAAAATTTGCAGGTTCGTCAAGGATTAAAATTTCGGGATTAGTTATAATCGATCGACACAACATTACCCTTTGAAATTCACCTCCAGATAACTCTCCTATTGCATTGTTAATCAAATGTTTGATTTCTGTCATCTCAATTAATGCATCAGCTCTTTTGAAGTCTTGTTTTGTGTAAGATTTCCACAATCCTTTTTCAGACTGCAAACCAGAAACAACAACATCTCTTAATGTTATCGGAAATGTCTTGTCAAATTGCTGAATCTGAGGCATATATCCTATTTTTAGATTAGCCTTATGGTAGTCAACCAGACCAGAATATTGCGTCATTTTCAGAATTGTCTTTATCAATGTCGTTTTTCCACCTCCATTGGGACCAATAACACCAATGAAATCATCACTTCTAATCTCCAAATTTACCGAATTCAAAATGGCTTTATTGTTGTAATAAACATTGACATCGTGCAATGAAACATACTTCATAACTATCTCATTAATAGATTAATAATTTGTTTCATATTGTTTTCCCAATCGTAAGCTAACGGGTCGAATTCGGTCGGAGTGATGCCTAAAGCATCTGATATCGAATAGATTGCGTACTCCCCTATTTGTTTTTGGTATAGTACAACTTTGACTGAATCCTGTAATGATCTATCAATCAATGATTTTATATTAGCTGCCGAAGGTTCTTTGCCATCATCTTCAACGGCAATCTGATTCAATCCTAACTCTTCTGACAGGTATGACAACGACGGGTGGTAAATAATAAACGATTCTCCTGGTTTGATGTATTTTGAGGCGGAGTCTTGTAGCTCGCAAATTCTGCTAATAAGGTCTGTAGTTCTCTGATTATAAGTGAGTTTATTTTGAGGTTTTAATTTACAAAGTCTCTTGGAAATCTGTTTGGCTAGAATTTTTGAATTCTCAAACGACAACCATATATGGGGATCTATTCCGTGAGAATGTTCGCAGTTGTGGTTGTGTCTCATAAGTTTTAGAGAATCGGTTAATACAACATAATCGACATCATTGAAATTTTGTTGAATCATTTTTGAGTATGCGACTTCAAATTCCAACAGATTCAGAGTAAAGAATGTTTTTGAATTTGCCAATTGTTTCATTTGAGTCGTAGTCGGTTCAAAGGTTTCTGGACTTGCTCCAGGTGGAACCATAACATTGACATTAAAGTCATTACCTCCAATTTGCTCAACAAAATATTTAAGTGGTAAAATTGACACCGTAATATTATTTATTTCAGCTTTGGTTGTATTCTCACCACAACTACTACACAAAAACGAAATCAGAAATATTGTCAGATAAAAAAAATTCATACTAATTACTTCATATAATTAAAACAAACGAGCCTCAAGGGCTCGTAGTTGTTTTGGTTATCGTTATGCATCAATGTTTGCATCTTTAGCGTGTTGTTCGATAAACTCTCTTCTTGGTGGAACATCATCGCCCATCAACATCGAGAAAATTCGGTCAGCCTCAGCCCCACTTTCGATAGTCACTTGTTCTAGAATTCTGTTTTGAGGATTCATTGTTGTATCCCACAATTGCTCAGCATTCATCTCACCAAGACCTTTGTAACGTTGAGTTGCAACACCTTTTGTGCCAAGTTCTTCGATTGCTGCATCTCGTTCTTTGTCGTCCCAGCAGTAACGTTTATGGTTACCTTTCGAAACTAAATACAGAGGTGCACGTGCAATATACAAGTGACCATCTTTAATCAGTTCTTGCATATATCTGAAGAAGAATGTCATAATCAGAGTGTCGATGTGGCTACCATCGACATCGGCGTCGGTCATAATGATAACTTTTCCGTATCTCAGTTTGCTGAGATCCAAAGCTTTGCTATCCTCTTCAGTTCCGATTTTCACACCGAGTGCACTATATATATTTTTGATTTCATCACTATCGAAAACGCGATGTTCCATTGCTTTTTCGACGTTCAAGATTTTACCTCTCAGAGGTAGAATTGCTTGAAACTCACGTGAACGACCTTGTTTTGCAGTACCACCTGCAGAGTCTCCTTCGACAAGGAATAATTCTGTTTGTTCCATATCTCTAGATGAGCAGTCGGCTAATTTACCGGGCAATCCTACACCAGACAGAACTGTTTTACGCTGAACACTTTCGCGAGCTTTGCGAGCAGCAATTCGAGCCTGAGCTGCCAGAATAACCTTATTGACAATTGTTTTGGCATCTTTAGGATTTTCCTCGAGATAGTTGACCAAGGCCGAAGAGATTACTCCATCAACGGCACTAATAACTTCATTGTTTCCGAGTTTAGTTTTAGTCTGACCCTCAAATTGAGGTTCTGATACCTTGACAGATATTACAGCAGTAAGACCTTCACGAAAATCATCACCGTTAATTTCGACTTTTGCCTTGGTTAGTAAACCTGAATCATCTGCATATTTTTTCAACACACGAGTCAGAGCTCTTCTAAAACCTGTCAGGTGGGTACCTCCTTCAATTGTGTTGATATTGTTTACATACGAGTGTACATTTTCTGTATAACCTGAATTGTATTGCAATGCAATTTCAACGGGTACACCATCTTTTTCCCCCTCAATGTAGATTATATTTTCGGTGATTTTTTCACGATTTTCGTCCAGGAATTGAACGAATTCGTAAAGACCAGTTTCTGAATAGTAGTGTTCATGACGATAGTCACCCTTTTCATTTATGCTACGTTTGTCAAGCAAGTCGAGGTGGATTCCCTTATTCAGGAATGCTAGTTCACGCAGACGCGTTGCCAATGTTTCGAAATCGTATTCCGTAACAGTGAAAATTGTATCATCAGGAAGGAATGTAATTTTGGTTCCTGTTTTGTCACTTTGTCCGACAATTTTGACATCTTCAAGTGCTGCACCACGCGAGTAGTGTTGAACAAAAACCTGTCCATTACGATGAATCTCAGCTTCGAGCATTTTCGAGAGTGCATTCACACAAGATACCCCTACCCCGTGCAGACCGCCAGATACTTTGTAACTACTCTTATTGAATTTACCTCCGGCGTGCAGTACGGTCAAAACGACTTCGAGGGCAGATTTACCCTCTTTTTCGTGGTAATCAGTCGGAATACCACGTCCATTATCTTGAACTGTAATTGAATTATCTTCATTGATAATAACCTCAATGTTGGTACAGAATCCGGCCAATGCCTCGTCAATAGAGTTGTCGACTACTTCGTATACCAAGTGGTGTAGCCCTCTGACACCAATATCCCCAATATACATAGCTGGACGCTTACGTACAGCCTCCAATCCCTCCAACACCTGAATGCTCGATGCTGAATACTCTTCAGCAACATTCACATCTTTTTCCAATTCATTCATAATATTTTATCGGACTATTTATTTACTTGCAAAGATACATTTTTTAAAGAAAATCAGCAACTATTTTTTGCCGAAAATTAGGTTTAAATCGAGTTCTTCGATATGACCTGAATCGAATCTGAGAGCACGTGATTCATAGTTCTTCAGATTAGCAACATTGTGCGTAGCAATGACGACGGCACATCCCATATCGCGGATTCCTGCAAATAGATCCATTACTTCACGGGCAGATGCCGGGTCGAGGTTTCCTGTAGGTTCATCGGCGAGAATTATTTCTGGACTATTAAGTAATGCTCTGGCAATACACAAGCGTTGTTGTTGACCTCCGCTGAGTTGGTATGGCATTTTATGTATTTTATGGGTAAGATCTACGTGGTGGAGCAATTCTTTGATTCGTTGTTCAATTTGAGTTTCATCTTTCCAGCCCGTTGCCTTGAGAACAAATCTCAGATTTTCATATACGTTTCGATCATACAGCAACTGAAAATCCTGAAATACGACACCGAGTTTTCGTCTTAGATATGGTATCTGTTTTTGTTTCAGTCTGTTCAAATTTACCCCAGCAACACGACCTTCACCGTGAGTCAGGGGCACTTCGCCATATAATACTCTGAGCAATGATGATTTACCACTTCCCACCTTACCAATAAGGAAAACCAGTTCGCCACGATTGATAGTCAAGTTTACATCACTAAGAATCATATCATTATCAGGATCGCTATCTCCGTATCGAGCAGATTTGAAAACGTCCTGACTATGATATATTGCCACATCACGCAGCTCTATTAAAGGTAATACGTCGTTCATTGTTCAAAAAATAACCTACAAATATAATGATTTTTCCTGACGTAAACACTACTCTCGGCAAAAAAAACATAATTCTATGGCATATTTTTAGCGATGAAATTTAGTTGTAAAATTTTCAAAAAATTTTTACCTTTGTGGCCCATTAGGGGCTGACCGGTTTTGACAGCAGGCAGAGTTGATCGGTAAGCATACCGAGCGTTGGGTGTAGTGCTCGCTAAAGAAAATGCTCAAACTACAAATGGCAATAATAGCTATGCACTCGCTGCTTAATTTTACAAGGTAAAATTGCTTAATCCCTGGGGCCAAGGATGCCCTGGCGACGAGTATCCCGCCGAGAATTTTTTCTGTTGGTTCGAGGCACTACGGGGTATCATTCTAAGCAGAATAGCAAATCGATCGGTCACGTAGAGGAGTGAAATTTTTAGTGGCATAAGAGACGGATAATATTGGTTCCGCATAGTACCGTCTCCGACAATTAAGTCGGAACTAAGTATGTAGAAAGCCTTTTGGTTCCCTGTTTGGACGAGGGTTCGACTCCCTCCAGCTCCACAAGAGATGAGTGAAAAGTAAGGATTTTTTTCAAAGTCCTTATTTTTTTTATCTAAATAATCCCTTTTTACATTAAATTAATTAAATTTGCGATGATCTAATTCTAAATACAAGTTGTATGGGAAACAAAATTAATGACCCTATCGCACGATTAATGGGTTTGCGATACAAGTCACACCCGTGGCACGGAATTGAGGTGGGCGAAAATGCACCAAAAGAGGTAACGGCATTTATTGAAATGGTTCCGACTGACACTGTGAAGTACGAACTCGACAAGGTTAGTGGATACATTAAGATTGACAGACCTCAGAAATATTCAAATTTGGTACCGGCATTGTATGGATTTGTTCCTCAAAGTTTTTGTGGTGAGTGTGTTGCCAATTATTGTATGGAACATAGTGGTCGTACGAACATTGTCGGGGATGGTGATCCATTGGATATTTGTGTATTGACAGAACGTGATATTTCTCACGGAGATATTATCGTTACTGCACGCCCTATTGGCGGATTCCGCATTCTTGATGGTAATGAAGCCGATGATAAAATCATTGCTGTTCTGAGTCACGACGTAACCTATAGCGAATACAACGATATTTCTGAATTGCCTAAGGGTGTATTCGATCGATTGAAACACTATTTCTTGACATATAAGGATATGCCTACGGGAGAGAATGACAAGAAAAAAATCGAAATTATCGACACCTATGGACGTGAAGAGGCTTATGAAATTATTAATAGATCTTTGGACGACTATAAATGTCACTTCGATTTACTCAATGATATTCTGAGAAACGTGTAGTTATTTTTACCAAGAAGATATAAAAAGAGAGACTAAGCCTCGCGGGTAAGTCTCTCTTTTTTATTAATGGATAAATTTTTAGTGATTAGGGCAATGATGATGTTCATCGTGGCTACTGCAACCGACACCTGAATCGGCGATGTTACCTGCCAGATATGCATTCACTACATCATCAACCGGGCCACGACAACCTCTGATTACAGAGATACCGCAACTGCCGAGTTTGTTTCTTGCACCCTCGCCCATACTGCCAGCCAGCATAACTGTAACACCCATATCTTTCAATTCGTATGCAATGTTTGATTTGCAACCGCATCCTTGAGGTGATGGCAGTGTTGATTTGCTTGTGATAGCATTGTTTTCAATTACATAAATTGTGTAGTAAGCACAATGTCCAAAATGGTCATCTATAACACCATCTCGAGTTGGAACAGCAATTTTCGTATTCATATTATATGGTTTTTATTTAACATATTTCATTGCATTGAGTTTGCAATTTTTGATACATTTTCCACATTCAACACAAAGTCTATCGTTCACAATAGGATAACCGTTCTCGAACTGAGAAATTGCTCCCTCTGGGCAGATTCTAATCAGAGGGCAAGGGTGATTGTGTGGGCAAATATTTTTATCTACAGAAACAGGCATACACAGTGGAAATAGTCTTTAAATTTAACACTGCAAATTTATTAAGATTGTAAATTGTAAACAAATAAATTTAAATTAAAATCGCATCAATATTTTTTTGCAAATAGCTATTTAATCTCCTTTTTTTTACAACTGATTGAGTATCGTCATTTTGTCCGTGCGGCATATGCTTGAGGTCACGTGTATCTATTCCGTACAATATGCTAAGTCAGTATCAAAAAAATACTCTGTCAGAATATAATAGATTTGTATAAATAAAAAAAAGACACTATCTTTGTGGCCGTTAATGGTGCGATGGGTGGCTTTAACAAGTCGTTTTTGAGTGGCGATTATTAATGACCGCTTGCGATAAAGCAATTGTTATATGCCTGAGTAGCACTGATTTATTAATCAAAAACACTTATATTTAAAATGAAAACAATCGTTATTGAAGGATCTGCACGTGCAGACTTTGGTAAGAGAGCTTCTTCGCATCTCAGAAACGAAGAAATGATTCCTTGTGTAATTTATGGTGGTGGTGAAACTGTTCACTTCTCTGTTAACGAACGCAAATTGAAACAACTGCTTTTCACACCGAATTCATACATCGTGGAATTGGATATCGACGGTAAAAAAGAGATGGGTGTAATGCGTGAAACTCAGTTCCACCCTGTTACAGACCGTATTCTTCACATCGATTTCCAACGCGTGATTCCAGGCAAACCTGTTACAATCGCAGTTCCTGTAAAACTCGAAGGTAACTCTAAAGGTGTTAAACTTGGTGGTAAATTGCAATTGAAGAGCCGTAAATTGACTGTTTCAGCTTTGGTTGAAAATCTTCCGGACGAATTGGTAGTTGACGTTACAGAACTTGATTTGGGTAAAATGATTTCTGTTGGCGAATTGAATTTCGAAAACATTAAGATTTTGACTCCGGCTGTAAATCCAGTGTGTGCAGTTAAAGCAACTCGTGCTTCAAAATCAGCAAAAGCTTAATAAATGAAATATCTGATTGTAGGGCTGGGAAATATCGGAATTGAATACGAGAATACCCGCCACAACATAGGATTCAAAGTGTTGGACGCTTTAGCAAAAGCGTCCGACTCTGTTTTTACTCCGTCACGATACGGCAGCATTGCTGAAATTAAACATCGAGGTCGAACGTTGATTCTGCTAAAACCATCAACCTATATGAATTTGAGTGGCAAGGCTGTTTCGTATTGGATGAAGGTTGAACGTATTCCGATTGAGAATCTGATAGTTGTCGTAGATGACTTGGCACTGCCTTGTGGGGCGATTCGCATCAGAGCTAAGGGAAGTGATGGAGGTCATAATGGTTTGAAAAATATTAACGAATTGATTGGTAGTCAAAACTATGCACGCATCAGAATGGGGATTGGAAATGGATTTCCCCAGGGCGGACAGGTTGATTTTGTGCTAGGCAAGTTTACACCAGAGGAAGAGTCGTTAATGGCAGAACGCATACCAAATGTTTGCGATGCACTTAAGGCGTTTACGATAGATGGGATTGACCGTACGATGAATCGGTTTAATACTAAATCAAAAGAATAAAAGCTACTAAATAATAGTAGCTTTTTCTTTTTCATTTTCATTCTGTTTAATTAGCAGTTTGACGAATCCGATAAAATTCTCGGCATCTTTGCAATTTATAACGAAAACATCTTCATATACATCAGTTATCATAACAAAATCGTCACCCCACTGTCGAGCATACATTCTGAACATTGTCCAATTTTTAAGATTCAGATAGTAACCAAAATATCCTCCGAATCCGTAACTTCCAGCGATGGGCAGCGATTTTTTAATCAGTTTTTTATCAATTGTTTTTATTTCGGCAATATTCGAAATCGGAATACGTGTCAACTCAACAAAGCAGTGAATATCAATACATTGATCCGAAACTTTGATATATTTGGGGATTGACATTACGAAAAGAAACAGCAAGCATAATGCTAACATCAAAAACCACACCGGAACATAAAAACTGCCTCTGTTAAAAACATATAACAACACAATCAACGTTACAAAAAACATAGTCCACGTTGCGGTTTGGTGACGTGAATTTTTGTTCATCTTAAAATTGTAACGATATTCCATATTCAAATTTGTCAATAAAACGTTGATTAGTTGTTAATTATTGTTCATAACTATATTTTAACGAATGATTTCGTTGTAGAACGTATCACGTTCGATAGCTGTATATCCGTGAGCAGCAGCCATTTGCTCAATTTCAGTAATCGTAATTGATGGTTTTTGATCTTCGGCTCCTGCCATTGAGTATATTTTTGTTGAATCGTCAATAGTACCATCGACATCATCAGCACCAAATCCAAGTGCAATTTCGGCAGTCGTTTTTCCGAACATTGGCCAATAGGCTTTGATATGCGGAAAATTATCTAATGCTAATCTACTGATAGCCATCATCTTCATATCTTCAACAATTGAGACTTCGCCTATTTGTGCCATCGAATTGTGTCTGCTTCGGTATTTCAATGGAATAAATGCTGAGAAACCATTCGTGCGATCTTGCAACATTCTCAGTCTGAGGAGATGATCAATTCTGTCATCAATTGATTCGATATGTCCATAGAGAATGGTTGCATTTGTCTTAAGGCCAAGACGATGAGCCATTTCGTGTACTTCGAGCCACTCTTCTGCACTACCCTTTTCACCGCATATTTTTCTACGTATTTCGTCGTTGAAAATCTCAGCACCGCCACCTGGAATAGCAGACATCCCTGCAGCAATTAATTTTTCAAGTCCCATTTTTAGACTAATGCCCGAAGCTTTAATCATATATGCTAACTCAATGGCTGTAAATGCTTTTATCGCAACATTAGGTAGTAATTGATGAATTTGTCTGATTAATTCGATATAGAAATCCAGCGAATGTTCTGGGTGAACTCCACCGACAATATGTACCTCAGTAGCCCCCGATTTACTACGTATTTTGACCTGTTCAAGCATTTGCTCGATTGAATAATCCCACGCTTCGGGATCACCAACATCTCGGCGATATGAACAAAAATGACAATGGTATCTGCAAATATTTGTTGGCTCGATATGAAAATTACGATTATAGAAGACACGATTTCCACTATTGAGTCTTTTCACAGCATCGGCAGCTGCTCCCAACGCCGCAAGTGGTGCTTCGTAATATAATTCTTTCAGTTGATTGGCATCAAGACGTTTACCTTGAGAGGCCTGATCTAATAATCTCTCATTCATCTTCATAAACATTTCGGGAGACGGTATAATCTCTCCATCGTTTCAAAACAGCCTGCATATCCTGAGGCATTTCCGACTCGAAGTGGATATACTTTTTGGTTGTCGGGTGTATAAATCCTAGACTTGCAGCATGCAAGCTATGACGTGGTATCTGTTCGAAACAATTTTCCACAAACTGTTTGTATTTGCTAAAGGTTGTTCCTTTCAGGATTTTATCTCCACCATATCGTTCATCATTAAACAGCGGATGTCCGATATATTCCATATGAACTCGAATCTGGTGAGTGCGACCTGTCTCTAATTTACATTCGATAAGATTTACATAACCAAGTCGTTCGATTACCCGCCAATGTGTCACAGCGTGTTTACCCTGATCACCATTGGGGAATACTGCCATTTTCAAACGATCTTTTATACTGCGACCTATATTACCTTCGATTCTACCGCTATCTTCGGGCATATTTCCCCAGACCAATGCTTTGTAAACTCGATCTATCGAGTGGTCAAAAAATTGTTTTGCCAAGAATACGTGTGCGTGTTCATTTTTGGCGACGACCAAAATGCCAGATGTATTTTTATCTATTCGATGCACAAGACCAGCTCTCATATCACCTTGTTGGAAAAGTGGATAATCTTTTAGGTGATAGGTCAGAGC
>CAJGBR010000043.1 GCA_904501625.1 uncultured Rikenellaceae bacterium | reverse complement strand
TCTCATTCGTTGCGACCGAAATCATTCGCATTAATGGGCTGAAAGTGAGTGATGTCGTCGGATTCGGACGTTCGCCTTATACCGATTGGTTCGGACGTATGAGCCATCAGGACAAACAGATGGTTCGAGAATCTCTCGAAGCGGTCAAGATGGATTCATTTGCTGATAAAACCATTGATACTCTGAGTGATGGCGAACGACAGCGAGTTATGATTGCCCGTGCATTGGCACAGAATACACCGGTAGTTCTGTTAGACGAGCCTACTGCATTTTTGGACATACCAAATAAGTACAAGATTGTGAGTTTGCTACAGCAACTCTCGAAGGAACTTAATCGTAGCATTCTCTACTCAACTCACGATCTTGATGTGGCAGAACGCTACTGTGACAAATTGTTAATCATAGACAACGGACACTTTTCGATTGATACGCCTTCTGCATTTAAACAACAAGGCACCATCGAAAAATTGTTTCATATATAGTTTCAATATATATGTTTGAAAACTGTGTATCATTTACGGGACACCGACAAGCTCCATATACCCTGAGACAACCTCTTGACAGAGTCATAGAATTACTCTTTCATAAGGGATATACAACATTTCTCAGCGGTATGGCATTAGGATTCGATATGCTGGCTGCCGAAGCTGTACTAAGAGCAAAAAACAATCACCCCGAGATTAAACTCATCGCAGTATTACCCTTTCCTCAACAGTCTGAAAAATTTTCACCATCATCAAAATCCAGATACCAATCAATACTCCAACAGGCTGACAACGTGGTCATAACATCTAACGAATATACCAACGCCGGAGTCTATCATATCAGAAACAAGTATCTTGTCGAGCACTGCTCAGTGATAGTGAGTTACTATAACAATACCCCTGGAGGAACTCAAAAAACGATAGAAATGGGTCGTAAAATCGGATTACCAATCATAAGTATTAATCCCGAATAACCAAATTCATTGAAATGGAATGAAATTATTCCGAAAAGAATCATACCTTTGCGTTTGAATAATATTACCTAAAAATTGCTAACAATGTCAACAGAGACCAAACTCCGCACAGTAACGACATTCCGTCTGGCGGAAATGAAAAATAAAGGAGAAAAAATTTCAATGCTTACAGCCTACGATTACACGATGGCACGCATCCTCGACAAGGCCGGTATTGATGTTATTTTGGTGGGTGACTCGGCAGCAAATGTCGTTGCCGGTTATGACACAACTGTGCCTATCACTCTGGATCAAATGATATATCACGGACAATCTGTCGTAAGAGGAGTTAATCGTGCATTGGTCGTGGTTGACCTTCCATTCGGAACCTATCAAGGCAATTCAAAAGAGGCTCTGGCATCAGCTGTCAGAATTATGAAAGAGACAGGTGCCAATGCCGTAAAACTCGAAGGTGGAATCGAAATCATCGAATCTGTAGACCGAATTCTCTGTGCCGGAATTCCTGTAATGGGACACCTCGGACTAACTCCTCAATCTATCAATAAATATGGGACATATACGGTCAGAGCCAAAGAAGAGGCTGAAGCCGAAAAACTTTTGTCTGATGCAGTAATGCTCCAGGAATCAGGTTGCTTTGCGATTGTATTGGAAAAGATTCCAGCAGAACTCGCACGACGAGTTGCCTCTGAACTGAGAATTCCAATTATCGGAATAGGTGCAGGCAAATGGGTCGACGGCCAGGTATTGGTCAGTCACGATATGTTGGGATTAAACAACGAATTCTCGCCACGTTTTTTGCGTCGTTATGCAAATCTTCACGACTCTATGGCAGATGCATTTCGCCAATACATCGCTGACGTAAAACAATGTGACTTCCCGAATGAATCTGAACAATATTAAAACAGTCTGACAGTGTATCCGTTCACAATTTTTCTTCAGGCTCAGACAAGCGTCAGTCCCTATACGATTATGGCTATGGGACTGATTGTGATTCTCGTTGTATACATCATCTATCAGAGAAAAAACATAAATCGTTATATCAGCAAGATTGATGTACTTGTCAGAGAAAATCGAGATTTAGACAAGGCTCTATCCGAAAAGAGTGCCGAGTGTAACTTGATGAAAAAAAACATTGACCAGACCGAATTGCTCAAACGCACAATGCAGGTCGAGTTCGAGAACACTGCTAATAAATTGTTCAATGAGAAACGTCGTGAATTTACCGAAACGAATCAAACAACATTAAATCAGTTACTTACACCACTAAAGGACAATCTGGAACGTTTCTCTCGCAAAGTCGATAGTGTCTATGGTGATGAGACAAAACAACGTTCCGAACTGAAAGAACAGGTACGCCAGTTGGTTGAAATGAACCAACGAATGAGTACCGAAGCGAATAACCTCACTCGTGCTCTAAAAGGCGACAGCAAAACACAGGGCAATTGGGGAGAAGTAATTCTCGAACGAATGCTCGAACAATCAGGACTCACTCGCGGTCGTGAATACTCGGTACAGACATCTGTCACAAACTCAGAGGGCGTACGTGCTATTCCAGACGTCATATTGAACTACCCAGATCAACGATGCGTAATCATTGACTCGAAGGTATCACTCACAGCTTACGACCGATCAGTGAGTGCAACTGACGAACAACAACGCAGCGATGCACTGAAAGAAAATCTGTTGTCTATACGCAAACACGTCGATGAATTATCCAAAAAAGATTACAGCCAAATTATCGACGGCAGCCTTGATTTTACAATAATGTTTATGCCAATAGAGGCAGCCTATATCGCAGCACTTCAGATGGATCCACAAATCTGGCAGTATGCTTATGGTCGCAAGATTATTCTTATTAGTCCAACTAACCTAATGGCCGTACTGAAACTGATTGAAGATCTATGGAGTCGCGATCGTCAGTGGAAAAATGCTCAGGATATAGCCAAACGAGGAGGCCTATTGCTGGATAAGTTTACGGGGTTCTGTCAGAATATGGACAAAATAAACGACCAACTGAATCGAGCACAGTCGGCATATAAAGAGGCCTACGGACAATTGGAAAGTCTGAAAAAACAGGCTCATAAATTGCAGGAACTCGGAATAAAATCTAAAAAGGCATTACCTCAAACCGAAGACAATTTTTATGATGAATAAAATTCTTATCGAAGGCGGAGAAATCATTCAAGGCAATGGCCGTTTCTCTGGATATATCGTGATTAATGGCGAACTCATCGAAGAGGTGGGCTACGGTGAATATAAAGGCAATCGTCCAAGTCGGATAATTGATGCCCGAGGTAAATGGATAATGCCGGGTGTAATTGATGACCAGGTGCATTTTCGCGAACCTGGAATGACTCACAAAGCCGATATTGCCAGCGAATCTCGTACGGCAATCGCAGGTGGCGTTACGTCATTTATGGATATGCCGAACAATAATCCGGCAACAACAACTAATGAACTGATTGAAGAAAAATTCGCAATTGCAGCCCAATGCTCCCCAGCAAACTACTCGTTTTATTTCGGTGCAACTGAACAAAACGGCAAAGAGTTGAATCGACTTGACTCCAAACACGTCTGCGGAGTCAAATTATTTATGGGCTCATCAACGGGATCGCTGTTGGTAACTACACAAAAAGAGTTGGAACGAATATTTGCAGAATCACCAATTCTTATCGCAACACATTGTGAAGACAACGAACTGATTGCTCAATCACTATATAAATTCAAAAACACCTACGGAGATAACATCCAACCCGCAATGCACCCGTTAATTCGTAGTGCCGAAGCCTGCTATCGTTCAACAGCTCAAGCTGTGGAACTTGCCGATAAATATGGCAGCAAATTGCACGTTCTTCACCTTAGCACTGCTCGCGAATTAACACTCTTTGATAATAAACCACTTCAGCAAAAGAAGATTACAAACGAATTGTGCGTACATCACTTATGGTTCTCAGATAAGGATTATGCCCGACTCGGAAACCGAATAAAATGGAATCCTGCAATCAAAAGTGAAAGTGACAGACTCTCGCTGCTCGAAGCCCTTAAGTCAGGTCGTGCAGACGTTATTGGAACCGATCACGCGCCACATACAGATGCAGAAAAGTCTGCTCCATATCTTGCGTGCCCATCAGGAGGCCCGTTCGTACAACATTCTCTGCTGGCAATGTTGGAACTCGCAGTTCAGGGGTACCTGAAGCCCGAAGAGGTAATCGAGAAAATGTGTCACGCTCCGGCCGAATTGTTCGCAATAAACAATCGAGGATTCATCAAAGAGGGATTCTATGCCGACCTGGTTATCGTAAACCCCAATGACCCGTGGACCGTATCCAAAGAAAATATCCTGAGTAAATGTGGCTGGAGTCCTTTGGAAGGTTATACCTTCACAAACAAAATTGAAACAACAATCGTAAATGGTCATATCGCTTACGACCAAGGCCAATTTGACTTATCTGTCAAAGGCAAAGCCCTTGAGTTCAATCGCTGAAAAATAGTTCTAAATTTGCAATTGGCAAAAATATATGCTATATTTGCAGCCGATTTAGACAAACACGCGGACGTGGCGTAATTGGTAGCCGCGCCAGACTTAGGATCTGGTGCCGAAAGGCGTGGGGGTTCGAGTCCCTTCGTCCGCACAAACACTAAAAAATACGAAACAATGAATATTGTAAGGGAAAATATAGACGAATTGTCAGCCTTAATCCGTGTGACTGTAAATGCTGACGACTATGGCAAGGCTGTTGATGCAGCTCTCCACAACTATAAGAAAAAAGCTAACATTCCGGGATTCCGTCCGGGTATGGTGCCTATCGGAATCATCAGAAAGATGTTCGGCAAAAGTGTTGTAGCTGAAGAATCTTACCGTACAGCTACTCAGTTGTGTTTCAATTACATCAAAGAAAATAATATCAACGCTATCGGTGACGTTATGCCGAGTGAAAAACAAGAAGAACTCGACTTCGAAAACCAAACAGAATTCGAATTCCTGTTCGAAATCGGCATTGCTCCGGAAATAAACCTTTCGCTAACAAAACGCGATAACGTAAAACACTACCAAATCGAAATCACTGACGATATGCGTGAAAGCTACAAAGCTAATTTCCGCAGACGTTTCGGTGAACTCGCAGACGTTGAAGTTATCGAAAAAGATGAAGCAGTTACAGCTACTCTCGAAAACGAAGACATCAAAGCTGAAGAGGCATACGTTGGTCTTATCAGCCTGAAAGAAGAGATTCGCAACAAATTCGCTGGAAAGAAAGTCGGTGATTCAATGGAAATTAACATCGAAGAGATCTACCCAAGTGAACAGCAACGTGCGTCTGTTCTCAAGATGAAGAAGGAAGAACTCAAGGATCTTAAACCTGAATTTAATCTGACAATTACACGTATCCGTCGATTCGTAGAACCTGAAATCAATGAAGAACTTCTGACTAAGGCATTCCCTGGTGGAGAAGTAAAATCTATGGACGACTTTGGCAAATTCGTTGATGCACAAATCACTGCAGAACTCAACAAAGAGAGTGCTTTGAGATTCGAAATTGATTTCCGCGAATTCCTCATCAAAAAAGCAAAAATGGATCTTCCAGGCGATTTCTTGAAACGTTGGGTTTACAATATCAACGAAGGCAAGTACACAATGGAACAAATCGAAAAAGACTTCCCACAATTCCTGGATATGATGCGTTGGGATTTGATCCGTGCTCACTATGCTAAGGAACTCGAAATCAACGTAACTGAAGAAGAAGTGTTGGCTGAAGCAAAAGAATTTACACGTCAACAATTTGCTCAATACGGAATGGCTGGCGTCGGTGACGATATGCTTAACGACTACGCAAAATCAGTGCTTGGCAATAAAGAGGAGAATCGCAGACTCCACGACAAAGTGCTTGACAGCAAAGTTATCAGCCTCCTGAGCCAGAAAGTTGCAGTAAAAGAAACTCCAATTTCAATCGAGGATTTCGGAAAATTATTTGAAAACAACTAAAAAAGTTTGTATATTTGACTCCGCGGAAGGCTTCCCCTTTCGCGGATTTTTTATTCATTAAATAATTGTAATTATGACCGAATTTGAACGCTACGCAAGATTACATCAAGGTATCAGTTCTCTGAAACTTCACAACTACCAATCAATCTGTGCTGAATATATCTCACCAACGATTATCGAAGAACGTCAACTAAATATAGCAACGATGGATGTTTTCTCTCGATTAATGATGGATCGAATAATATTCTTGGGCTGTCCGATTTATGACGATGCAGCAAATATCATTCAGGCCCAACTGCTATTCCTTGAATCTACCGATCCGGATAAAGATGTGCAGATTTACATTAATTCTCCTGGAGGCTCTGTCTCATCTGGATTAGGTATATACGACACAATGCAACTCGTAACTCCAGATGTATCAACAATTTGTACAGGTATGGCAGCGTCAATGGCAGCAGTCTTATTGGCAGCCGGAGCTCAAGGTAAACGTTCTGCACTACCCCACTCTCGAGTTATGATTCACCAACCAATGGGAGGCGTTCAAGGTCAAGCATCTGATATCGAAATTACAGCTCGCGAAATTAATAAATTAAAAAATCAATTATACGAAATCTTGTCAAACCACTCACAAGCTCCAATCGAACGCATTGCAGAAGATGCTGATCGCGACCACTGGATGAGTGCTACCGAAGCAAAAGCATACGGTCTCATTGACGAAGTGTTAATTAAACGCAACAGATAATCAACTTATAATGAGCAATAAAGGACATAAAAACGAAGACCATTGTTCTTTTTGCGGACTTCCACGATCTAAGGTTTCGTTACTATTTTCAGGCATTGATGGGTCGTTTATCTGCGACCAATGTCTTGAACACGGACATAATATCCTAACAGAAGAGTTGAGTCCGAATAATCAACCGACATCAAATCTGACGAAGGGAAATTTGATTAAACCTAGCGAAATCAAAGATTATCTCGACCAATATATCATTGGTCAGGACGACGCAAAGAGATATATCTCGGTGGCTGTTTATAACCACTACAAAAGGCTACTCCACCAACAAGACAAGCAGAACGACGACATCGAACTCGACAAGTCAAACATCATTTTAGTTGGACAAACAGGCACCGGCAAAACACTGTTAGCCCAAACAATAGCCAAAAGACTGAATGTTCCATTCACTATTGTTGACGCAACAGTTCTTACCGAGGCAGGTTATGTCGGAGAGGATGTTGAAAGTATTTTATCTCGACTGCTTCAGGTTGCAGACTACAATGTCGAAGCTGCCAAGTGTGGAATCGTATTCATAGACGAAATTGATAAAATTGCACGCAAAAGTGACAATCCATCAATCACACGAGATGTATCAGGTGAAGGCGTGCAACAGGCACTTCTGAAGATTCTTGAAGGAACGGTTGTCAACGTACCGCCTCAAGGTGGTCGTAAACACCCAGAACAAAAATTCATTCAGGTAGATACTCGCAATATTCTGTTTATATGTGGAGGTGCATTTGACGGAATCGAGAAAAAAATTGCTCAACGTCTGAATACTAGAGCAATAGGATATGGTCAGAGTCAGGATAACTCGGTTATCGACCGTAACAATTTGTTGCAATATGTAACTCCACAAGATTTGAAATCATTTGGACTAATCCCCGAACTCGTAGGCCGTCTACCAGTTCTAACATATCTACAACCTCTTGATCATCAAGCACTTCGTAACATTCTGACCGAACCTAAAAATTCAATTATCCGCCAATATAAGAGATTATTCGAAATGGACGGCATAAAATTGACATTCGACGAGAATGCTTTGAATTACATCGTTGATAAGTCAATTGAATTTAGACTCGGAGCCAGAGGTCTTCGTTCAATTTGTGAATCAATAATGATGGACGCAATGTATGAAATGCCGTCATCAAAACGTAAAACACTGAGAATAACTGAAGAGTATGCCCGAGAAAAGGTTGAACACACCTCAGAGAGTAAATTTAAATCAGAATAGTTATCTAATTTAATAGACGAATAAAGCGGAAACCCCAAAGGATTTCCGCTTTCGTTTTTGATATGAACTTCCAACTATTATTCTTCAGCAGGAGCAGCCTCAGTTGTAGCCTTTTTAGCACGGCTACGACGAGTTTTCGGCTTAGCTTCAGATTTAGCTGGAGCTGCATTGTAAGTTGAATTGAAGTCTACCAATTCGATCATACACATATCTGCACCGTCTCCCAAACGGAAACCAGTCTTTAAGATACGGCAGTAACCGCCCGGACGATTCATAATCAAAGGAGCAACTGTTCGGAACAATTCAGCTGTAGCTTCTTTGCTCTTCAGATAACTGAACACCATACGGCGTGAGTGAGTTGTATCTTCCTTAGATTTGGTGATAACCGGTTCAACATACATTTTCAAGGCTTTTGCCTTAGCTACAGTCGTGAAGATGCGTTTGTGCATAATCAACGAACAAGAAAGGTTAGCCAACAACGCTTTGCGGTGTTCGCTTTTGCGTCCCAAGTGATTGAATTTTCTATTGTGTCTCATCGTTCATTCAGTTGATTTTCAAAGACTTTACATTAGTCCTTGTCGAGTTTGTAAATTGAAACGTCCATTCCGAAGTGCAAATTCAGATTTTCCAACAGTTCATCGAGTTCAGACAACGACTTCTTACCAAAGTTTCTAAACTTGAGCAAGTCATTACGATGGAAACGAACCAGGTCTCCGATTGTTTCAACTTCGGCTGCCTTAAGGCAGTTGAGTGCACGGACAGAGAGATCTTGTTCAGACAACTTAGTCTTGAGCAGCTGACGCATATGGAGTACATCCTCGTCAAATTCTTCCACTGCGTTGTTTTCTTCGAGATTAAGTGTAATCTTTTCATCAGAGAACAACATAAAGTGTTGGATCAAGATCTTAGCAGCCTCTTTAAGAGCCTCTTTAGGGTGAATCGAACCGTCAGTTACGATCTCAAGGAGTAACTTTTCGTAGTCTGTTTTTTGTTCTACGCGGTAGTCTTCACGCGAGAAGTTCACTCTTACAATGGGCGTATGAATCGAGTCGATTGGCAATAGTCCAAATTCGGCATCAGCCGGACGATTTTCGTCAGCAGGCACATAGCCACGTCCCTTATTGATGGTCAACTCCATCTGCAATTTGACGCTCTTGTCCAGGCGGCAGATCACAAGATCGGGATTAAGCACCTTGAAGTTGGTAAGGAAGTTTGAGATGAAACCGGCAGTGAGTTCACTTTGACCAGCTACATTTATTGTCACCTTTTCGCTTTCAACATTCTCAACGGTGCGCATCAAACGGATCTTTTTAAGATTAAGAATAATCTCAATCATTCCTTCCATCACACCTGGGATAGAAGCGAACTGATGATCTACGCCTGCAACTTTCACCGTAGTGATTGCATATCCTTCGAGTGACGACAACAGTACGCGACGTATTGCGTTACCGATTGTCATGCCAAATCCCGGCTCCAGAGGACGAAATTCAAAACGTCCAACAGTCGAAGTGGATTCGAGCATAATAACCTTTTCAGGTTTTTGAAATGCTAATATTGCCATAGTTTATGCTCTGTTTGTTTTAGTTACTACTTAGAGTACAATTCGACGATAAGATTTTCGCGGATATTTTCTGGAATATCTGCACGTTCAGGACGCTGCAAGAATTTTCCGCACATAGCTGCGGCATCCCATTCGAGCCACGAGTAACGTGATCTTGCACCTGTTCCCAAAGATTCGGTAATAACCTCCAATGATTTTGATTTTTCACGTACGCCGACAACATCACCGATCTTAACTTGGTAAGACGGGATATTTGTAACTGCACCGTTTACTGTGATGTGGCGGTGAGAAACCAATTGACGTGCAGCTGCACGAGTCGGAGCAATACCGAGACGGTATACTACGTTATCCAAGCGGCTTTCGAGCAAACGCAACAAGTCTTCACCTGCGATACCACCCATACGTTCAGCTCGAGCAAATGTATTGCGGAATTGTTTTTCTTGAACTCCGTAAATTGCTTTAGCTTTTTGTTTTTCTTTCAACTGGGTTCCGTATTCTGAAACTTTCTTGCGGTTACGTCCGTGTTGTCCTGGAGGATAATTTTTCTTTTCGAACGCTCTGTCAATTCCAAAAATAGCTTCGCCGAATTTTCTTGCGATTCTGGTTTTGGGTCCTATATATCTTCCCATTTCAATCTTTACTTTTAAAAGTTCGTTTTAATTAATTAACCATTCACAATTTTGTGCAATCAAAATTACACGCGACGGCGAGCTGGTGGACGACAACCATTGTGAGGCAGTGGTGTTACGTCAACGATTTCAACCACTTCGATACCTGCGTTGTTGATTGTTCTGATCGCTGATTCACGACCTGAACCTGGTCCTTTCACGTAAACTTTCACTTTACGCAGCCCCAAGTCGAAAGCCACTTTGGCACAATCTTGTGCTGCTGTTTGAGCTGCATACGGAGTATTTTTCTTTGATCCGCGGAAGCCCATTTTGCCTGCAGAACTCCAGCTGATAACCTCGCCGGCTTCGTTAGTCAGACAAACTATCACGTTGTTGAAAGACGAGTGTACATGAGCTTGGCCCATTGCACCTACTTTAACAACTTTCTTCTTTACAGTTCCGGTTTTCTTTGCCATAACTGATTAATTGTTATTTAGTTGCTTTTTTCTTGTTAGCTACGGTCTTCTTACGTCCTTTACGTGTACGAGCATTATTTTTAGTGCTTTGACCACGTACCGGGAGACCGATACGGTGACGGATACCACGGTAACAACCGATATCCATCAATCGTTTAATGTTCAATTGAACAGTTGAACGCAATTCACCTTCAACACGATAACCATCTGAAGCGATGATGTTACGGATTGCAGTTACTTGTTCGTCAGTCCAATCTTTGACTTTAGTGTCATAGTCGATTCCGGCTTTATCCAGAATCGCGCGAGACGAGCTACGACCAATGCCATAGACATAAGTGAGCCCGATTTCGCCTCGTTTGTTCTTCGGTAAATCTACACCGACAATTCTTGCCATAACTTTTGTTTAAATTGTTAATACTTGCAGAGATTCTTTTGGATTTCTTCGGGTAGTCCACCAACGAAACAACCACAAAACATTGGCATTCACTGTTGAATTACGAGTCGTTACCAATTTTTCATAACCGCTCCGATGGCGAATCAGTCAGCCGCGACCCCTCTAAACTCCAAAAAAGAGGTTATCCCTGACGCATTTTAAATTTAGGGTTCTTTTTGCAGATCACATAAAGGCGACCTTTACGTTTAACGATCTTGCAATCTTCACTACGTTTTTTGATTGATGCTCTTACTTTCATCTCTCTGTGTATTTTAGTGTATCGTAATTACTTATATCGGAAAGAGATCCGGCCTTTGGTCAAGTCATACGGAGACATCTCCACTTTAACTTTATCTCCCGGCAAAATTTTGATATAATGCATTCTCATTTTTCCCGAGATATGAGCCGTAATTATATGGCCGTTATCCAATTCCACACGGAACATTGCATTCGACAGTGATTCGATAATAGTTCCGTCTTTTTCTATTGCTGCTTGTTTAGGCATACGTTTATCAGTTGTTTTCGGCAATTGCCTGTTCAATAATGCTAAAATCTGTCAATACATCTGGGCCATTGTTTGTGATGGCAACAGCAAACTCATAGTGAGCTGATGGTTTACGATCCTTTGTTCTAACGGTCCAACCATCACGTTCGAACACTACGGATTTTGTTCCGGCATTGATCATCGGTTCGATACATATTACCATACCTGCCTTGAGCAGATGGCCTCGACCCCTGGCTCCATAATTTGGGACCTCAGGATCTTCGTGCATATGTCGACCTAAACCGTGACCTATCAATTCTCTGACCACTCCGAATCCGAAAGATTCTGCGTGACGTTGAACTGCCCAACCAATATCTCCGGTTCGATTTCCAACTCGAGCCTGTTCAACTCCCTTGAGCAGGGCCTCTTTGGTAACCTGCATCAGAAGTTGTTTTTCCTGATCGACCTCTCCTACGGCAAACGTATAAGCACTATCACCGTAGAAACCTTTAAGTATTGTTCCGCAATCGATTGATACGATATCACCATTGCGAAGTTTATATGAAGAGGGGATTCCGTGTACTACGTTCTCATTGACTGAGATACACAACGAATTCGGGAATCCGTTATAACCCAGGAAACCTGGAACTGCACCGTGCGAACGAATAAAATCTTCTGCAATTTTATCGAGTTCGAGAGTTGTTACTCCCTCCTTGACATATTTTGCCAACTCTGCGAGTGTTTTACTCACCAACAGGTTATTCTCACGGAGCAGTTCGATCTCCTCTTCGTTTTTCAGATATATCATTATCTTACAGTTTCAATCATCTGCGACACATTATCCGCGACGACCTTGAATACGACCTGTCTTCATCAGACCGTCATAGTGACGCAACAACAGATAACTTTCGATTTGCTGCAATGTATCCAACACAACACCTACGAGGATCAACAATGATGTACCTCCAAAGAAGAGTGCAAATTGTTGAGTGATACCAATTTTCATCGCGAATGCAGGCAAAATTGCCACGATGGCCAAGAAAATTGATCCAGGAAGTGTAATGCGGGTCATAATTGTATCAATGTATTCTGCTGTACGTTTACCTGGCTTAACTCCCGGAATGAAACCTCCATTGCGTTTCATATCTTCAGCCATCATATTCGGGTTCATTGTGATTGCGGTATAGAAATATGTAAATGCTACTACCAACAATGCAAATGTAAAGTTATACCAAAAACCTTGATAATCACCGAATACTGCTGCGATACCTTGTGTTGAGTCAAATCTGCTGAAGATCATCGGAATGAACATCAATGCTTGAGCAAAGATGATAGGCATTACGTTTGCAGCATTAACCTTCAACGGGATATACTGACGAACGCCACCATATTGTTTATTACCAATGATACGTTTAGCATATTGAACGGGCACTTTACGTTGACCTTGAACAAGGGCAATTGCACCTGCGAAGACCAGGAACAAGATTACCAATTCTACAACCAACATAACAAGACCACCTGCTGCACCTGTGAAACGAGTATTCATTTCAGCGATGAATGCGAAAGGCAGACGTGCGATGATACCGACCATAATGATCAATGAGATACCGTTACCGATACCGCGGTCAGTGATTTTTTCACCCAACCACATCACGAACATTGTACCTGCGATCATCGAACCCATTGCTACCAAACGGAACAAGAAACTATCTACGCCCAATACAAATCCTTCTGCAGGAATTGTGCTGTACAAGTTAGCGAGATATGCCGGACCTTGAAGCATCAACACTACGATGGTCAGGTAACGAGTCCATTGGTTGATCTTACGACGACCACTTTCGCCTTCGCGTTGCAACTTTTGGAAATACGGCACTACCATTGCCAGCAATTGGATCACAATCGATGCTGAGATGTAGGGCATAATACCCAATGCAAAGATTGATGCATTACTGAATGCTCCCCCCGAGAACATATCCAACAATCCCATCAAACCGTTATTATCCGATTGTGCTGTCAATGTGTCCAACATTGTCGGATTAATACCCGGTATTACGACGAAACTGCCCAAACGATAGATAAGAATGATACCCAACGTAAAGAAAATTCTTTTACGAAGTTCCTCAATCTTAAAAATGTTTTTTATTGTTTCAATCAGTCTTTTCATTGATTAGAGTTTTTCAGTCTTACCTTCGAGTGCTTCGATTGCTGCTACGGCAGATTTCGAGAATGCGTGAGCCGTAACATTAATCTTCTTAGTCAGAGTTCCGTTACCCAGGATCTTTACTCTGTCGTTTTTAGATGCAACACCTGCCTGAACCAACAGATCTACGTTGATATCTGTGATTTGGTGATCTGTTGCAATCTCTTCCAACACACTAAGGTTTACTGCCTTATACTCTACTCTTTTCAGGTTAGTGAATCC
>CAJGBR010000042.1 GCA_904501625.1 uncultured Rikenellaceae bacterium | reverse complement strand
AACGAGAAGAATCAACAAAAACAAAATCGTATGGCAGTACCAGAAAAAAAGTTAAGACTCAATATCATAGCACGACAACTCAAAGTCGGGCAATCGACCATCGTAGACTTCTTGGAAAAGAAGGGTATCAAGATTGAAAACTCCCCGAGTACAATCATCGAACCCCCAGTATACGAAATCATAAACAAAGAGTTCGGTGGGAAAAGTGTGGAAGGAATAAATATTCGTAAAAAAATCGGACAAAAGAATGAAACTATCACTCTTGACGCGGTGACTGAACCCGAAAAGAAGGATAATGATTTCAATAAAGAGGTTCTGATTAAATCGAATACAATCACGTCTGATTCGCGTCAAATTCAGAGACCTAAGGTCTTAGGAAAAATTGATCTGGATCAGAATAAATCCAAAGACGCAAATCGCGATCGTCGAGATAAAAATCGTGATAAAAAGGCTGATAAAGTCGAAAAGACTGAAAAACAACCTAAAGTAAAAAAAGAAGAGCCTAAAACGATTGCTCCGAAACCTCAATCCGAGGCTCCGAAGCCACAGCCAATTGCAAGCTCTGAGGCACAAAACAAGACCTATGACCAACGAATGGCCGAACAACAGGACAATGTTTTCAGAACCGATTCGGCTAATACGATTGCTGGACCTAAGGTTTTGGGTAAAATTGACCTGAACGATTTCTCGAAAAAACGTGAAGAACACAGCGGTAAAAAACGTGAAAAACGTAAGAGAATTGTTAAGGATAAGGTTGACATTACAAAACAACAACCTCAACAGTCTCAGCCGAACAAGGATCGTGTAGCAAGCAAACCTCAACCAAATCAACCCCAAGGAAATAAAAATCCTAACAAGAAAAAGGAGAAACAACCCAAACCGAAACCTGTAATCCCACAGGAAATCAGTGACGAGGAAGTTCAAAAACAAATTAAAGATACCTTGGCACGCCTTACAGCTAAAGGAGCCAAATCGAAGAGTTCAAAGTACCGCAAGGATAAACGCGATGCCGTATCCAACAGAATGCTGGAAGAACAAGAACGTGAACAGCAAGAACGTTCAATACTGAAGGTAACCGAATTTGTTACGGTTAGTGAATTGGCAACAATGATGGACGTAGCCGTTACGGACGTAATCACTGCTTGTATGAATCTCGGTTTGATGGTATCTATCAATCAACGTCTTGACGCTGAAGCACTGGTAGTTGTAGCCGAAGAATTCGGATTCAAAGTAGAATTCGTATCCGTTGAAATTCAAGAGGCAATCGAAACTGAAGTTGACAACGAAGTTGACTTACAGGACCGTCCTCCAATTGTTACCGTTATGGGACACGTTGACCACGGTAAAACATCGCTGCTCGATAACATCAGAAAAACAAATGTTACGGCGGGTGAAGCTGGTGGTATCACACAACACATCGGTGCATATAGTGTAATGTGTAACGGAAAACAGATTACATTCCTTGACACTCCGGGTCACGAAGCCTTTACAGCAATGCGTGCACGTGGTGCCAAAATCACAGACGTAGCGATTATTATCGTCGCAGCCGATGACAACGTAATGCCGCAAACAGTTGAAGCAATCAACCACGCAACAGCTGCAGGTGTTCCGATGGTATTTGCAATTAACAAAATTGATAAACCGAGTGCAAATCCGGATAAAATCAAGGAAGAACTCGCCAATATGAACTACCTTGTTGAAGATTGGGGAGGTAAATATCAATCACAGGATATCTCTGCAAAACAAGGACTGAATCTCGACAAACTGCTCGAAAAGGTATTGCTCGAGGCTGAATTCCTTAACCTCAAAGCAAATCCAGATCGTAAAGCTAACGGCGCAATTATCGAATCGTCACTCGACAAAGGTCGTGGTTATGTTGCAACAGTTTTGGTTCAGAACGGTACACTGCACGTTGGCGACGTCATTCTTTCAGGAATCTACTCGGGCCGCGTTAAGGCAATGTTCAACGAACACGGCAAAAAAGTTACCGTAGCACCTCCGTCGACACCTGTTCTCGTATTGGGACTCAACGGAGCCCCTCAAGCAGGGGACACATTCAATGTGATGGAAGATGAAAGATCTGCACGCGAAATTGCAAACAAACGCGAACAACTGCAACGTATGCAGGGTCTTAAAACACAAAAACACATTACCCTTGATGAAATCGGACGCCGCATAGCAATCGGTAGTTTCAAGGAGCTGAATATCATTGTTAAAGGGGACGTAGACGGTTCAATCGAAGCGTTAACTGACTCATTAATCAAACTCTCGAAAGAGACAGTTCAGGTTAACGTTATCCATAAGGCTGTCGGTGCAATCTCTGAATCAGACGTGCTTTTGGCTGCAGCATCAAATGCCGTAATCGTAGGTTTCCAGGTGCGTCCATCTGCAAGTGCCCGCCGACTGGCAGAAAAAGAAGAGATCGAAATTCGTCTTTACTCAATCATCTACGATGCTATTAACGAAATCAAAGATGCAATCGAAGGTATGCTCGAACCTGAATTCAAAGAAGAAATTGTTTGTTCGGTTGAGGTACTCGAGACATTCAAGATTTCGAAAGTCGGCACCATTGCAGGCTGTATCGTACGCGAAGGTAAGATTACCCGCAACACGTCAGTACGCGTAATCCGCGATGGCATCGTTATCTACACAGGCCGTCTGGGTTCACTGAAGAGATTCAAAGATGATGCTAAAGAGGTTACCAACGGTATGGAATGTGGTCTTAATATCGAGAACTTCAACGATATCAAGATTGGCGATATTATCGAAGGTTACGAACAAGTTGAAGTTGCCCGCAAAAAATAATTGCACAACAATATTTGAATGTAAAAAATCCCGGCTCCAAAAGAACCGGGATTTTTATTTTTGATATAAACAATCACGCACATCTGGTTATATCCGAAACATTCGTTCAGCGTTATGTGTAGTTATTTCCGCTACGACCGAAACATCTACGGATTTGAGTTGTGCCAAAAATTGTGCTGTATGTATCGTGTACGACGACTCGTTTCGCTTTCCTCGCATAGGCACAGGCGACAAATACGGTGCATCGGTCTCAAGAACCAACTCCTCAAGCGGCAACTGACAAACTACTTCTGCTACACTCGAACGTTTATAGGTCACTACCCCACCGACTCCGAATAAAAAATCTCCCATTGAACGTAACACCTGATAATCATCATAACTACCCGAAAAACTATGAAAAATCCCCTTCAATCCGCATCCTCTATACTGTTCAAGCAGATCAATAGTCTGAGGGAATGCATCTCTCGTGTGAAATACTACGGGCAAATCAAAGTCCAAGGCCAAATCCAACTGACAGCAAAGTGCTAACTTCTGTTCTTCGATATGTTCCTTATCCCAATACAGATCCAATCCCACCTCGCCAATACCTACAAATGGCTTGTCTGAGTCTCTTATTAATCTTTCGACAAGGGCCAATTCATCTTGCCAATTTGCCATCTCGTTAACCGACGTTGGATGCAATCCTGCTAATAAATAGAACACTTCGGGATAAGAGTTCTTCAGTGCAAACATTCCTACATAGGAACTCGAATCTACTGCTGGCATCACAATTTTCTTTACGCCGACATCAATTGCACGCTGAACTGTTAAATCTCGATCCGAATCAAATGCCGAATCAAACAAATGAGAATGAGTATCTATAAAGTACATAATCTAAGATCTAATATATTGATTACCCGCAATCGGTCTGATAAGATTCTTCATCTCAAGCGACACTAACAATACTGAAACCATCTGTACGGAGAGCCCAGATGTAGCTACAATCAAATCAAGCGGAGTAGCTGTCGTTGCACCGATTGCTTCATATACAAGTTTCTCCTCTGTAGATAGATCTACGCTGAATTCTGTTTTTCCCCTTCTGTTATCATTTTTAACACAGTGTTTCCAACCCAGAGTATATGCTAGATGTTCTGCACTCAAAACCAGTTGAGCTACACCTTTGCGGATTAAATCATTACACCCCTCCGAGGCATCATCTTTCACACGACCGGGAACAGCCATAACCTCACGATTGTATTCCATAGCACAACGAGCCGTAGACAATGCCCCACCTTTGAAATGTGATTCTACAACTAACGTTCCGTCCGAAAGACCGGCAATTATTCTGTTGCGTCTCAAAAAACTCGATTGTATGGTTTGTTCAAGTGTCGACATCTCGGTCAACACAGCACCGCCAGCTTCGATAAAACTTCTCAGATGATTCAGATGTGCAGTCGGAGTTACTCCTCTCAAATTATTGGCGACGACACTGACCGTTCTCAATCCGTACTTATGGGCAGCAATCTCAGCCTTTATATCAATTCCATAAGCGAGTCCGCTAACTATGACTGCATCTGGAACAAGTTCGGAAAGTTCGTGCATAAATTCTTCACAGAATTCCTCTCCATACTTAGTAAATCTACGCGTACCAACAATCGAAACAAAGTGTTCGCAATTCAAATCCAAATCTCCCTTAACATACAAAACGGTCGGAGCATCTACACACTCTTTCAATCTATATGGATAATCAGCATCAGCAATAGAAATTGCTCGTGCATTATTGTGTGCAAGAAAATCCAATTCAGACTGAGCCTGCAACTGTAAATCTTTACGATTCAATTGCATACATATATATTCTGCGGTCTCGTGAGGAAATCCGAGTTGCCCGACAAGTTCCTCAACTGTAGCACCGAATACGCTCTCTGCCGAACCAAAATGGTCAAGCAAACGATGAATTCGTGCAACACCAAGTTCGTGAATCATTGACAATGCTACATCGTGTATAAGCATAAAACGAGGATTTAAAATAGATTTCCAAAGATATAGAATTTAGTTGTAATAAAAAAATCCTGCAAAAAGGTTTGGAAATAAAAAAATAACCATTACCTTTGCAGACGCAAACTGGGAGTGGTTTGTATGATAATTATGGTCTGATGGCCGAGCGGTTAGGCAGAGGTCTGCAAAACCTCCTACAGCGGTTCGATTCCGCTTCAGACCTCAAAAAGATGCGTTACAAGATATTGTAGTGCATCTTTTTTGTTTTTACGCCTATTTTTACGCCCACTGTGATACGCATTTCAGACCTCTAAATAGGCAAAAAACATCAATATACACTCTATATCGTCACATCATTTTTCACATCTTTTTATCAAACTAAATTCTGACAATAGTGGATTTCTTTGCAATACCAACACAAAAATGGGTAATCACCAAAATGTGATTACCCATTAATTTTGAATATGATCCGTAGTACTATTTAAGATAATCCTCAAAGTATTGAGAGACTTTATTCATCAAATGTACACGGTCGCGTCCCATTACATTATGTTCGTGGCGAGGATATGGGAAGTAGTCAACTTGAATATTATTCACTACGCACTCACGAATGAAACTAAGACTATGTTGCCACAATACCACAGGGTCAATAGCTCCTTGACAGATTAGCAACTTTCCTTTCAAGTTTTTAGCCTGATTAATGAGTGAAACTTTTTTGAAGCCCTCTGGATTGGTTGCCTCTGTTTCCATATAGCGTTCGCCATACATTACTTCATACCATTTCCAATCAATAACAGGGCCTCCGGCAACAGCAACCTTGAATACGTCAGGATAGTTGGTTATGAGTGATATTGTCATAAAACCACCATAGCTCCAACCGTGAACACCAATGCGATCTGCATCAACCCAAGAGTGTGATTTGAGCCATTCAATACCCTTCATTTGGTCGGCCATTTCAGCTTGACCACACTGTCTATGGATTGCCTTTTCATACTCTGCACCGTGATGTTGAGTTCCACGATTATCCATCACAAAGACAACATATCCACGTTGAGCCATATACATTTCCCAGCGACGCAAGTTAGCACAGAAAGTATTGTTGACCATTTGGCTATGTGGACCTCCATAAACATAAAGTATCACAGGATATTTCTTTGCAGGGTCAAAATCAATGGGATAGATGAGTCGATAGTAGTTATCATACTTTCCATCTGCACTTTTTATTGACCCCAAGTCAATCTTTGTATAGTTGAACTCTACAGTTGGATCCGGAGCCTCAAAAAGAGTGCGACAAACCTTGCCATCGGTAGATGAGATGTTGACTACACGTGGCACTTTCAATGATGAGTAGCTATCAATGAACCATTTGCCATCTGGTGAAAGTGCACAATTGTGCCAACCACTTGCTTTGGTAAGACGTAAGGTTTTACCACTTTTAATATCAACTTTGCAAAGGTGTTGTTCTACTGGTGAGAATTCAAATGAATTGTAATATACCGATTTGCTATCTTGACCAAGGTAGAAAATATCAGCATCAACATTAACCATTCGTCGGCAGTTCCACTTATTAGTTTTAGCATTACGTTCATAGAGGTAAAGATTCCAGTATCCGTCACGTACGTTGGTAGAGTATATGAATCGGTTAGGATCTTGTCCAATGAAATATAGAGGATATGAAGGCTCTACATAACGAGGATCATTATCTATGCACACTTGTTCTACGAATTCACCTGTTACAGCGCAGTATGAGTTTAGGTGCATTTCTTTCTGTGCTCGGTTGAGGACCTGAATGTAAATGAGTTTGCCATCAGGACTCCAAGTGATATTGGTTAAGTAGCGTTCTTCATCAAAATCTGTAACTTTACACCATACGGTTTTGCCATTAGTGGTGTTGTAGATGCCGAGTGATACGCGTTCAGATGGAAGACCATTTTGAGGATATTTGATGTTTACCAACGAACCTGTGCGAGTGGTAATATCGAGCAGTGGGAAATCTGCCACTTTACTGACATCTTTTTGGTAGAATGCCACACTGAGACCATCTGGTGAGGGGAAAATACCACCTTTAATACCAAATTCGTTACGGCTTACCTCGCTACCACTGACGATATTCGGATTACTCTCAGAAGTAATCGCAACTTTATTTCCGTTTAATTCGTAATAAAGATTATTATCCTTAGTATAGTAATGAGGCTTGTCTGCAGTTTTATTCTCTGTTTTGTTAGTTTGTTTGACTTCGGCAGCTTTACCGTTAGTAGGGTATGCCCATTTAATGTCGTTATTGGAGGTTCCTGCAGCGTAGATTGTTTTGCCTTTAGCATCTGTCCCCCACTTTACAACGTACCGTTGAGGAACAAGTGCAGTATTGAGGATTGCATCCTCCATAGTTAGCAGTTTACGTTCTTGGCCATACGACAATGATATCGATGTAATGGCTGTCAAAATCAAAAATAAGTATCTTTTCATATTAGTTTGGGATTATATTTGAGTCGTAAAGGTACAAAAAATGTATGTTTAAACAAATTGTCTTCTATTTTGAGAGCAATTAAACAATAAAACTATTAAAGTTAATTCACGATAATGCGTTGTAATAAAACAATAAAGGAGTGTGAATCACACTCCTTTATTGTTGCAATAAAATGTAAGCATTATTTTGTAACACTTTCCAAACGTTTCATCATAATAAACATAAAGAGGGCTGAAATCAAGCAGAGTACAACGAATACTGCCCATACTGACCACAATGGAAGTCCTGCCCAAAGGAAACCTCCAACTGCAACAAGCATATTACCGATAGCTGTTGCAACAAACCAGCCACCCATCATCAAACCTTTTAGTTTTGGAGGTGCAACTTTTGACACGAATGAGATACCCATTGGTGAAAGCAGCAACTCTGCAAACGTCAGGATAAGATAAGTAAAAATCAACCAATATGACGAAGTGCGAGTTTCCGGATTGGTTTCAGCTTGAATAGTTTCGAGTGTCGCTTTCGCAGCAACAATTTCTGCATTAGGTTCAGTTCCTTCTTCAGCCGGAGCTGTAGCCAAAATCACAGATTGAGCATTGTATACATCTGTAAACACTGGACGAGTCTTGTCATTGAGCTTACCCATAAAGTCCTTAGCACTCTTAAGATTTGTTGCAAGAACTTTATTTGCTTCATTACCAGAGTCTACCAATGATTTCAATTGTGCATCATCAATTTTTTTCAAATCCTCAACGTTAGCAGCATAGGTGTGGCATTCTGCAGCTAAAATCTTAGCTTTTGAAACTGCGATAGAACGACCCTGTGCATCAGGTGTATTCAAACCGTTAGAACCTACTGCCATAACTGCGAAACCGATAGCTGCAACCAACATACCGTAAGCAATCTTTCGTGGAGCTGATGGTTCTTTACCTTTGTTAGCCAATGAACCGAAGATAGCCATCGACACTGGTGTAAGGGCTACCACATAGAATGGGTTGAATTGTTGGAAAATTGGAGCAGCAATACCAACACTATATTCTGCACTAATACCCATTGCACGGTAGATAAGGAAACACAAAACTGCAGATGCAATTACACCTGAGATCAGTTTGCCATTTTTAGATTCGCTTTGGAAAATAGAGAATGTAGCGTAGACTGCAATAATAATCAGTGCGAGGTTCCAAACATCAAACAACATTGTTTCAAGACCGAATGCTGTGGTTTCAGTGAATTCGTCAGCGAAATATGTAAGTGTTAAACCATTTTGGTGAAATGCCATCCAGAAGAAGATAACAACGGCAAATACAAGACAAAGAGCTACGATACGTTGCTTTGTTTCTGCTGGAGTAAGGTTATCTTCGATTTTAGCAGCAGCACCACCTTTTTTCGTACCACCTTCAACGTGACGGAATGTTGCACGGAATACATAATAAATCAAGATTGAGGCAATCAGAGCTACACAAGCAACAGCGAATGCGAAGTGGTAAGCATCGTTAGACGAGAAATTCCACGCATCCATAGCATATTGTTTAATGCCGACAGCAGTCGTTGGTGCGAACAACGAACCAACGTTGATAGCCATATAGAATAATGAGAAACCAGAGTCACGTTTGCTTGCATACTTCGGGTCATCATAAAGGTTACCGACCATAACTTGGAGGTTTCCTTTGAACAGACCTGTACCGAGACTGATGAGAACCAATGCTGCCATCATCGCAATCATAGCGATAGTATCACCACCTAGAGGGAATGACAATAGCAAGTAACCGGCAAACATAATGGAGATACCAATTGTAACCATTTTGCCGAATCCGAATTTATCGGCCAAAATACCTCCAATCAGAGGCATAAAGTACACCAGACCGAGGAATGTCGAATAGATAGCTCCTGCGGTACCGGCAGCAAGACCGAAGTTTTCTCGGAGAAATAGCGCAAATACGGCCAACATAGTGTAGTAGCCGAAACGCTCACCTGTGTTAGCAAGAGCTAACGCATAAAGACCTTTAGGATGTCCTTTAAACATAAAAAATGATTTTAAGGTTTTTAAAAAAAGTTATTCTAATTAATTCGTAAATTGCACGAAAGTACGATTTTTTTTGTAAAAAGCAGCTAATGCGTAGAATATTTTTATGATTTTGGTCTTGAACCAAAAACCGAATTGTCGAGAGATCACATAATTACAGTGAATATTCAACTCATAATTAAGTGTGCTGATGAGATCCACATCAGCTCCTATTCCGTATGTAAACACAATCTTAAATCTTGATTTAGCCACTAATACCGACTCATTATTGTTGATACCATTCTCGTTATGTCGCATCATATAATTTCGAAATATTTCGCCCTGATTGTAACCTTTCTCAACATTATGCATCTAATTAATCAAATATTAAATTTTGAATTCAACGACTATGCTTACAACGCTCCGGAATATCAAATTCAATAATCACAGTGAAATTTTCATCTGATAATTTTTGTTTTTTTGAAATCATTTTTATAAAAAACAATACGTAATATTCAAAAACTTATGCAAAAATCAGTACATTCATAATAATTGCATACCTTTGCGAAATATCAACAAAATTAACGAACTAAAACAGACCTATGACTAAAAAGATCTTGTGCGTAACGGCTATCGTCATCTCAGTTTTAATGGCAAAGCCTCATCAGAGTTTTGCCCAATTTATCACTACTGTAAGTCGTATTGCAGGCTTTTCATCAAAGCCGGTTACTTATGAACAATCAGATTCGACTCGAATAAAAGATATTGATGAATTCTCAACCGAATATCGCGGCATAGTGGTCGATTCGGCAACAAATGAGCCCATTCAAAGTGCAGTAGTATATCTTATGGGCGTAGCGGATATGACTAAAGATGTCATCACCAAATCTACCGTAACAGACAAAAAAGGTCGTTTTTCAATACTCGTAGCAGGTCCCTCTAAATTGGAAATTACCTGTCTGGGGTACAAGGTATACACTCAACACGTACGTCCAAAATCTAATTTTGGGCGTGCTATGTCGTTCAATTCTGCAGGACAGGTCGTATATGACAGTAAAAATGAATTTGAGGAATTAGGGAAAATCAAACTCTCTCCTGACCTCTATTCAGCTGACGAAGTTGTCGTGCGTGCCAGACTTCAGATGTTCGAACAAAAAGGCGATACAACCCGCATATTCCCACGTCTGACCAAGACCCTCGAAGGAGATGCTCTCATCGAGGTTCTCAAGCAAATTCCCGGGTTCAAGGTCGAAGGAAACTCAATCTATGATAACGGCAAATTAATCGAACGTACTTACGTCAACAATACTCTATTGTTCGGTCAGGATGCAATTACGGCATTCTTGAAACTCAGTGCCGAAAGTGCCCTTGCCATTGATACATATGACGAAAAAATCAGCGAAACAGAGAAAAATTTAACCAATCGAAAAACAGACACTCGACGAGTTGCCAATATTACAACCTCTAAAAAAGTCAATAACTATTTCACAGCCGACGTGCTGGCTGAACTTGGGATTGACCACGATAAAGACATTGATAACAAACGTAATATCAGATACGGACTTGATGCCAATTTTGGACTCTTTAAAGTCGGAAGACAAATCGAAGCAGGAGTTAACCACAACAACCTGACCACCACAAGATTTAGTGATAACAATCTTCCTAGTATGGAATACATCAAAAGCGGAAATCCTAAAACTACCGAAGCAACTTTTCGCTACGAAAGCCAAATGCAAGATACGATTTATGACGAAGCAACGAAAACAAAGATACCTCGTCACAAAGGTTTTTTAATGAGTAATTATAAGTTCTCTGATGACAGAAATTCCAACGAATCCAAGTCAACATCAAACTATTTCCCCACAGACTATTTCGAGTCACAGATACGCAACAGTCACAATTCATACTACACCAACACTCAGCGTCACAGAGCTTTTATGAGCTATATGAACTTAAGTGGTAAAAAACTGCCAATCAATTTCAACTTAAATGCCTCATACGAAAAGAGTGACCGATTAAACACATCTCAGGAAACAACTAACTCAAATGGCATCAATATTTCAAAGACTGACAACTCAGATTCTTATGAAGAGAACAGAATGTCAATTAATTTTAATACCCACATTCACAAACCAATTTGGGATGAATTTGATGAATCTAAATCAAAGCAATTTAGCCTGAATATCGGAACAAATATTGAATACTCTAAGAATAATGGAGACGGATTTCGCAATTTTGAACTCACCGACCAGCAAGGCACGAATCTGACCAATCTGGATATCGAATCAAATTCGCCAAATATCAACACAAATACGAGTATCGGTTTAAGTTACTATAAATCATATGGCGAAAAATCTTCAAGTATAGCACTCAATATGGGGTATATTTACCAAAAAGACAAGCAGCATCGCATCTCTTTGAATCAGGCTACAGGGCAAATTGATGAAAGTTACTCGAATGATTATGTTCGCAATAACAATGTTTTATCTGCAAATATTGAAGCATCTCAAAATTTTGACAGATATAAAAGCTTAAGGTTTATGATTGAATTTGAGAACCATACCGTTAAAAATGATGAAGAAATTCCTAATGACATCTTCCTGAAAAAGGACTTCAATATTGTAACTTATTCGTTAGGTTTTATGACAAAGCACATCTCATTTGACATCTATTCATCGGGTAATATTCCTTATCTATCACAACTTTCAAACATCTTGGATAACACAAATCCGATGAGTTTGTCAGCCGGTAATCCGGATTTGAAGAATAGCCATACACACTCAGCTTCACTATCCTTAACAAACCGTTCATATGAAAAGACTAATAAAGTTGTAATTAATCTATCGACAAGTTTATCATTGACTACCGACCCGATCACCCAAATCAGACATTACTTCAACGAATCGACTGTTCTTGAAAAATACGAAGGTTATATCGCTCCGGCCGGAGCAACACTCTACATACCGGAGAATGTAGGCAACTATTTCAACGTTAATGCCGATTTTTCGATATCACATATGATTCAACGCATCAACACATCAATTGCACTCGGTTTCCAAGGATCATATAGCAATCCTTATGCAAGCATCAACGAAGATCTGATAAGAAACAAAAATGGCAATGCAACAACTTATCTGTCGATAATCAGCACTCCTACTCGTAAATTGAGAATCAATATTTCCGAACGATTGACATATTCTTGGCAGAAAAATAACCATTTTAAAGACCGTTCACGCCAGAATAATTTCTCAGTGAACGCAAGATATGACTTCTTGCACAGATATACCTTGAATACTACGTTCAAAAGCCACGTTCATAAGGCATACACAACAGGTCAGACAATCGATCAGAACTCACTGAACATCTCGCTTGGAGCACGTTTGCTGAAAAAACGCAACGGATTGTTGTCGTTCAATGTTAGCAACCTCTTCAACGACAAATCCGGTTACAATTTAGACATCAACGATCAGGCCATTACAGAACAGTGGACTCAGAACTTTGCTCGATTCTATTCGATTTCATTCCAGTATAAGTTCAACTCTATTGACCATACCAAATAACAAAACTATAGAATAATACCGCCAGCAAACTGGCGGTATTATATTTTTATTGAAAATTATTTATAAAAAACTGAGTTTATTGATAAATTAATTTATATTAACTATTATCATATACAATAAATTTATTATATTTGCACATAATGATATTCTGTATAAAATGCAGAGAATATTGTCTAACCCTGTAAACATATTTTAAAGTATGAAAAAAAGTTTTATTTACCTGATTGGCACAATCACATATTTACTACTGATAAACATCAATTTATCTGTTGCTCAAAACACAACAAGCACCCCAAAGAGTGATTCTACGCACATCAAATTTATTGACCGATTTTCAAAAAAATATACAGGTGTAGTTGTCGACTCTGCTACAAACGAACCAATTCAGAGTGCCGTAGTCTACCTTATGGGCGTATCGGACATCTACAAGGACATCATTACGAAGTCGACCGTTACGGACAGAAAGGGACGCTTTGAAATTCTCGTAGCAGGTCCATCTAAATTGGAAATCTCGTGCCTTGGCTACAAGTTATACACTCAGCGTGTTTACCCTCAAAGAGGATACCAGTCATCAATGACTAACGAAAAATCAGACAACTATGATCTAGGAAAAATCAAAATGTCCCCAGACCCGTTTGCTGCAGACGAAGTCGTTGTTCGTTCTAGAATTCAGATGTTTGAACAACGTGGAGATACAACTCGCATATTCCCTCGTCTAGCAAAAACTCTCGAAGGAGATGCTCTGATTGAGGTATTAAAGCAGATTCCCGGATTCAAAGTTGAAGGTTCCAGCATCTACGAAAACGGCAAGTTGATCGAACGTACTTATGTAAACAATACGTTGTTGTTCGGTCAGTCGCCAATCACAGCATTCCTGAAACTCAGCGCAGAAAGTGCCCTCACAATTGATACCTATGACGAAAAAATCAGCGAAGCTGAACGAAATCTGACCAATCGTCAGACCGAAACCCGACGCGTTGCAAATATTACGACATCTAAAAAAATCAGCGAATATATAACAATGATGTTACGGGCTGAAGCAGGACTCGACCACGATAAGGATATCGACGGTGACCGCCACAAGAGATATGGTCTGGCCGGAGATTTAGGAATCTATAAAGTCGGCAAACAATTTGCAATTGACGCCAAGAATAACAATATGACCGTCTCGGAATTCGGCGAATCAGAACGTAAGGACTTCTTATCTGGAAATCCAAAAAAGACAGAGATTAATTTAAGTTATGAACGCCAAATAGGTGACTCAATTTATGACGAAAAGTCGAAAAAAAAGGTATACGTAAATCAAGCAATGCTTGTCAGTTCATATAGTTT
>CAJGBR010000041.1 GCA_904501625.1 uncultured Rikenellaceae bacterium | reverse complement strand
CTACTTCAGGCACTTCTGCCTTTAAATCCTCTTTATAACGTTCGCTTAGACAGCCCATAACATAAAGTTTGTCAATAATGCCTGCCTCTTTTGCACGGACAAAATCAAGGATTGTATTAACTGATTCCTCTTTGGCATCGGCAATAAAGCCACAAGTGTTTATTACTACGACCTTTGCATCGGGGTTATTTGAGTCAAAGACGACACTCCAACCAGCTGCAGTCAACTGGGCCATCAGGTGTTCTGAGTCGACAGTGTTTTTTGAACAACCTAATGTTACTATATTGATTAATTTATTGTCCATAATTATTTTAGACGTTTGTGCTGGAATAACAACAGATAGATTACTCCCACCGAGATGTATGCATCTGCGATGTTAAAAACGGGACTGAAGAATATGAATCTCTCGCCTCCGACAAAAGGGAACCATTCTGGATAATGGCTATTTATGATTGGAAAGTAAAGCATATCCACGACTTTGCCGTGCAGAAATGTTCCGTAGCCACCTCCTTCGGGGAAGATTTTTGCCACTTCAAGAAATGTCGATTCTGAGAATATCAATCCGTAGAATGCACAATCTATGATATTTCCAAGTGCACCTGTGAAGATGAGGGTGAATCCCAGAACAATTCCTTTGGCTGTATTTCGGTTCAGCAATTTGCCGAAGATATAGTAACCGATTAGAGAGACTGCAAAAATTCTGAACAGACTGAGAATCAATTTGCCATATTTGCCACCGAGTTCCATTCCGTATGCGGCTCCGGGATTTTCGATGAAGCGTAATCTGAACCATTGTCCGAACACATCTACACTTTCGTCGAGTGTGAAGTGTGTCTTAATCCAGATTTTGACTGCTTGGTCAACGAGCAGCAAAACCATTATTAATATTGTACAATTGCGTTTTGACATATCTACCAAAAATATTCGCAAAGCTACAAAAAAAACGTGAGTCCACGAAGAACTCACGTCAAAAAACTGAAATACTTAACTTATGTTTAGTTGCCTTGTTCGCAGATGAATTTTATTCTAACCAGACGAATCTCCTCTTCGGTGTATTCACGTCCGAGTTCCTTTACGGCCTCGTCGATTGAATCACTTTCGGCATCTTCCTTGAAGTATTCGTAGATGTCGTCAATCTTGTCCTCATCGATATTCATATTGATATAATAGTCGAGATTCAGACGTGTTCCAGAGTTTACGATCACTTCGATTTCGGACAACAATTCGTCGAATGCCAGCGAACGTGCATCTGCAATATCTTCGAGGTCCATCTGGCGGTCGATGCTTTGGATGATGAATACTTTGTTTCCGCTGCGATTGACGACACTCTTGACTACCATATCTTGAGGTCTGATAATGTCTTTTTCTTCGACATAGGCCTTTATCAGTTCGAGGAATTCTCCTCCGAACTTCTTGGCTTTACCTGCACCGACACCCGTAATGTTCTGTAACTCCTCAAACGTAATGGGGTATTGAATAGACATATCTTCGAGTGACGGGTCTTGGAAGATTACGAATGGTGGCAGATTGTTTCGTTTTGCAACCTTTTTTCTCAGGTCTTTGAGCATTCCGAACAACTCGTCATCGGCACTGCCACCTTTACCCATTGGCGGTATTGGTGTATCTTCATCATCAACATCGTCGAAATTATGGTCTTCGGTAATTCTTATTGAGAATGGTTTTTCGATATATTTCAGACCCTCGTCGCTGACAGACAGCAGACCATAGTTTTCGATGTTCTTATCAATAAGTCCGTGAATTTGCCCCTGGCGAATGACTGCACTCCAAAACTTGTCGTCTTTATCCAGACCCGAACCGAATGCCTCTATCAGATGGTGTTTGTACGATTTGATAATGGCATTCATATGTCCACACAATATATTTATAAGGTAGTCGGCCTTGAAACGGTCACCAATAGATTTCAGGGCTTCGAGTACAGTTACCATATATTCCTTGCCTTCTACGCTGCTTTTCGGGTGCAGACAGTTGTCACAAGCTCCGCAATTGTCTTCGGTATACTCCTCTCCAAAGTAGTGCAATAGTGTTTTGCGTCGACAAACTGACGATTCTGCATAGGAAACAGTCTCTTGCAGTAGAAGCTTTCCGATTTCTTGTTCAGCCACCTGTTTGCCCTGCATAAATTTTTCGAGTTTCTGAATATCCTTGTAACTGTAAAACGCAATGCAGTGGCCTTCGCCTCCGTCACGACCAGCACGGCCTGTCTCTTGGTAGTATCCCTCAAGGCTCTTTGGTATATCGTAGTGGATTACATATCTGACGTCAGGTTTGTCAATACCCATACCAAAGGCAATGGTAGCTACGATGACGTCAATCTCTTCCATCAGGAACTTGTCTTGGTTCTCAGCACGAGTCTGTGCGTCCATACCGGCGTGGTAGGGCAACGATTTTATGCCATTGACATTGAGGAGATCACTAAGTTCTTCAACCTTTTTGCGACTAAGACAATATATTATACCCGATTTCCCTTCGTTGTTTTTGATGTATTTGATGATTTCGCGAGGAACATCTACCTTCGGTCTGATTTCATAAAAGAGATTTGCCCTGTTGAATGACGATTTGAATACCATAGTGTCACTCATACCCAGGTTTTTCTGGATATCCTGCTGTACTTTTGGCGTAGCCGTAGCCGTAAGTGCTATGAGAGGAGCAACTCCAATATCGTTTATAATGGGGCGAATGCGTCGATACTCGGGACGGAAATCGTGTCCCCATTCTGAGATACAGTGAGCTTCGTCTATGGCATAGAATGAAATTTTTATCTTATGCAGAAACGATATGTTTTCCTCTTTGGTCAGCGACTCCGGAGCAAAGTACAGCAACTTGGTGCGTCCAGAGAGGACATCTTCTTTAACCTTGGCAATAGCCGTTTTGTTCAGTGATGAATTCAAAAAATGAGCAACACCCTCCTCCATACTGAAAGCACGCATCGCATCAACCTGATTTTTCATCAACGCAATCAACGGGGATATTACAATAGCACACCCTTCGAGCATTAGGGCTGGCAGTTGATAACACAACGATTTGCCACCTCCTGTAGGCATCAAAACGAAAGTATCGTTACCAGCAAGGACGTTTTTGATTACGGCTTCTTGGTTCCCCTTAAATTTTGTAAAACCGAAATGTTCTCTTAACTTTTCGTACAGTAACTCGTCAGTAATTTTCTGCATCGCAATAAAATTTCCAATTCAAAAATTTCCCGTATTTAAAGTGATTCTGATTGCATAATCAACAATTTTTAGCACAATAAATGCAAGAATGTTTTTATAAATATACGTTTTTTTTCAAAAATAAAAGTAATTTTGTAAAAAAAAAATTAATCTTTTTTTGTCGTGAAATCTGAAAATAACATACAACAATTTGCTCGTCAGATAATTAAGGTCGAGGTTGAAGCAGTCGAACAACTTGTTAATTTTGTTGACGAACAGTTCGAAAAAGCCGTTTTTGAGCTATTTAATATGTCGGGTCGAGTGATAATTACAGGCATAGGAAAGAGTGCAATTATTGCGAGTAAAATCGTAGCTACGCTGAACTCAACAGGAACTCCTGCCGTGTTTATGCACGCTGCAGATGCAATACACGGTGACCTTGGAATTATTCGTCCAGATGATAAAGTTATCTGCATATCGAAGAGTGGTAATACTCCCGAAATAAAGGTGCTGATTCCGTTGATCAGAAATCTCGGAAATTTGTTGATCGGTATGGTGGGAAATCTTGATTCATATCTGGCTCACTCGGCAGACCTTGTTATTAATACATATGTATCAAAAGAGGCCTGTCCAAATAATTTGGCTCCGACTTCGAGCACAACGGCACAATTGGTAATGGGAGATGCTCTGGCAATGTGTCTGCTCAAGTTACGCGGCTTTACACCGAATGATTTTGCAAAGGTGCATCCAGGTGGTGCTTTGGGTAAAAAACTATATACGAGAGTCGAGGATATTATTTCTCCTGATTTGGTACCCAGAGTAAACGAAGAGGCTTCACTTGATACGGTGATAATCGAGATTTCGTCGAAGATGTTGGGTGCTACGGCTGTGGAAAATGATAAGGGCGAAATGGTCGGAATCATTACTGATGGTGATTTGCGTAGAATGTTACAGAAAAAACAAAACTCTGAAAATGTTATTGCTCGTGATATTATGAGTGCAAACCCGAAGTGTATTGAGGCTGAAGAGTTGGCAATCAAGGCATTTAATATGATGGAAGAGTTTAAGATTACACAATTGGCAGTAATGAGAGAGGGACGTTATTGTGGAATGATTCACATTCACGATATATTGAGAGAGGGTGTTGTATAAAAATTAAGATACAATTATGAAACTCTACACAAAGGATTTGGTTAAGGTCTATAAAACACGTACTGTTGTAGACCACGTTTCGATAGAAGTTGAACAAGGCGAAATTGTCGGATTGCTGGGACCAAATGGTGCAGGAAAGACGACGACGTTCTATATGGTCGTAGGGCTGATAAAACCGAATGAGGGACGTATATTCTTGGATGATACCGAATTGACCAAGTTGCCTGTATACCGACGTGCACAACTCGGAGTTGGATATTTGGCTCAAGAGGCATCGGTATTTAGAAAATTGACTGTCGAAGATAATATCCGTTCAGTATTGGAAATGACCAACTACTCGAAGGAGTATCAGCGTGAACGTGTTGAAACATTAATCGAGGAGTTCCGTCTTCAGAAGGTGCGTAAAAGTTATGGCATTCAGTTGTCAGGTGGCGAACGCCGTAGAACAGAGATTGCTCGTGCGGTAGCCATTAATCCGAAGTTTATCCTATTGGACGAGCCTTTTGCAGGAGTCGATCCGATTGCCGTAGAGGATATTCAGAGTATTGTGAGTACGCTTAAAGATAAGAATATCGGGGTGATTATTACCGACCACAATGTTCAGGAGACCTTGAGAATTACCGACCGTTCTTATCTGTTGTTCGACGGACGAATACTTAAAATGGGTTCGGCTAAAGAACTCTCTGAGGATGAGCAAGTTAGAAAAGTATATTTGGGTAAGAACTTTAAACTCAGTGAATAATGGATAGATTACTGCTGCCGATGTCGGCGGTCAGTGGTGATGTTGTTGCTCCAGGGTCGAAAAGTTTTGCTCAGCGGGCATTGTTGGCTGCGGCTCTGGCAGGGGGAGAATCTACACTTGGTGGGTTCTCCCCTTGTGGGGATTGTAGTGCTGTAACCGAACTGTTGAGAGGTGCGGGGTGTGAATTGAGTTTTATGGGTGCCGATCTATATGTTGATAGTACTTGTTTTAAATGTTTTGGTAACCAGATTTGTACGGGCGAATCAGCATTGCTGACGAGATTGGTCGGAACGTTGGTTGCACTCGGAGATGGTCAGACGACTATTTCCGGAGAGGGGTCTCTTCTGAGAAGAGATATGTCCGAGTTGATTGAGATGCTCAGATTGTTGGGGTGTGAGGTCGTTTCACATTTTGGCAGATTGCCATTGACGATTTGTGGGCCGATTATTCCTGGGGTCTATAAAATTGATGGTAGCCGTTCGTCACAAATAATTTCAGCATTGCTGATGACTTTGCCTCTGTGTAGTTCCGATTCTAAAATATTAGTTGAGAACCTTGTCAGCAAACCTTATGTTGAGATTACCCTTCGATTGCTGGCTGAATTCGGAATAGATGTCGAGTCGGTATATAGTGGTTATATAATTCGAGGAGGACAGAGTTATCATCCTACCAATTATCAAATTGAGGGCGATTGGAGTTCTGCAGCACCTTTTCTTGCAATGGGTGCAATCGGTGGTGAAATCACAGTCTCAAATCTTAATCAGAATTCACCTCAAGCTGACCGATTTATTGTTGAGGTGTTGTTACAGGCAGGTGCTACGCTCCAGTGGAGGGGAGATTGTTGTTGTGTAAGAAGTCCTGAGAGTGGAGTCCTGAGTGCATTCGAGTGCGACTTGACCGATTGTCCCGATTTGTTTCCTGTTGTTGCAGTGTTGGCATCTCGGACTGTTGGTATCAGTACATTGAAGGGTACATCACGTCTGGCTAACAAAGAGTCAGACAGAGTTCGGTCAATTGCCCGATTGTTGGAGACACTTGGTGCAAAGGTCGATTGTTCGCGAGAGAATATAATGTTAATTGAGGCAGGCAGTGAAAGCGGTGATATTATTGTCGATACATATTCGGACCATCGTATTGCAATGGCGGCTGCAGTTGCAACAATAAAAAACACTCGCCATATAATAATCAACGATGGCGAGTGTGTGAGAAAATCTTATCCTGATTTTTGGAGTGACTATTCTTCTGTTGTGCGACCTTAAATTTTGTTGTGAATCTCTTGAATTTCTTGTTTTTTTCTACGTGTTACCCAATTTGTGAATTTTTGGGATATGAATAATTTGAATGTTCCGATTCCGCAGATACTTCCAAGAGTAAATCCGAAGATGATGTCCATCGGGAAATGCACGCCCAGATAAATTCGGCTATATGCTACGGCTGTTGCCCAAATATATAAAATCCACGAGAATATTGGTTTGTGTATCACTCGAGCCGTAAATGATGCAATGAAAAATGCTATGGCACTATGAGCCGAAACAGTTCCGTAATAACCGCCACGATAGCCGAAAGCTGTATATACAAGGTTGTGAATATCCGGATTATGCGTAGGTCTGAATTTTGGTACAAATTCTTTGAAGAAGTTGCACACCAAATCAATGCAAACGATTGTCAAAACTGACAATCCGATGAATACGAGTAGTTGTTTGACACCCACTCTTCGATAAATCATATAAATAACGAGAATGTACAAGGGGAGCCAAATCCATCTCTGAGAGATGAACCAAAACATCCAGTCGGCAAAATCTGAGCCGTGCCAATTCAGCGAAAGCAGTGCTTGTTGGTCGAATGCTAATACTTTATCCCACATATATTGTCGTTATCTATTCAAAAATTAGTAACTTCGTGCTACGAAATTAATAATTAATTTTTAAAAATGTTCATTAATTCGATGAAAATTTATATTTTTTCATCGAAATGTGTTTTATGATTTTTGTGCAGAACCATATAATCAATGAAACAAAACGAATTCCGTTTTTGAAAATTACTATTCCATTTGTATTGGGTGTATTGTGTGCGACCTATTTTGAATTGCAATGGAGTGTTGTTTTTATCGTAATTGTCACAGCAGGAATTTTATCGTTTGTGTTTCGAAATAGGGTCTGCAAAAACTATTCCGTTTTGTTATTGTTGGTTGCACTTGGATTTGGAACATTGCAATCTGCAAGACCGACTCCGCAATTGCTTAGAGGAAAACGCATTGAAGCATTGGTTGAAGTTGCCGATCAGCCTCATCGCACGACAAATGGCAGACGATTGTCGACTGTTGCCTTTGTCAGAGCCTTTTGCGTGGATGGTGATTCGTTGTGGCGAAAGTCGCGAGAGTCGATTGTGGTATATGTGGATACGACGACTGAATTATCTGTTGGACAGATGTTTACTGTAAAACTATATGTAAATGATTTTAAAGATAATTCGTCATATACACGATTGATGTATGCCCGGGGCATTACTGGTTACTCTTTTGTCAGTGAAAAGTTAGTAGAGGATTGGAATGTTGGTCGTGTTAATAGTCTCGAGTACAAGGCACGAGAATTAAGAAATCGGGTGTCAACCAAATTGCAATCAACTTTGACTTCGCACGATGACGCAGCTGTATTGACAGCTTTGCTGACGGGTGATCGTTCGCAACTCAGCCGACAGACCAAAGAGTTGTATCGCCGATCGGGAACATCTCACGTATTGGCTCTTTCGGGAATGCACTTGTCGATAATATTTCTGATATTGAATGTTTTACTAAAGCCGGTCGTCCTTTTGGGTAGAAAATCCAATTTCGTTAAGTCAATGGTAATATTATTGGCCATCTGGTTTTATGCTTATGTTTCGGGATTGTCGTTGTCGGTATGCCGTGCAGCTATAATGATAACAATTGCCCAACTGACTCTATTTACTACGACTCGAGGTAGTGTGTTTAATGCGATACTGATAGCAGTGTTTATAACATTAGCTATTTCGCCAATGGCTCTGTTTGATATTTCTTTTCAGCTCTCCTACGCAGCAATGTTCTCGTTGTTGTTTTTTGTGCCGAGATTTGTTTGTTGGGTCAGGGTGCCTAAGTCGGTAGGGTGGTTGCGAAATCTAGTTGCGGTAACTCTTGCTGCACAAATCGGAGTAATGCCCATTGTGATTCACGTGTTTGGTTCGATATCACCAATGTCGCTGTTGATTAATCCTTTAATTTCAATTACAACGCCATTGGTGATGATTTTCGGAGCAATCGGAACATTTATCCCATTTTGTTCAGATATTTGTGAGATGATTTTTAGAATTCACAATTTGATAATCGGTTTGGTAGATAGTGTAAAATGGGGTAATATTGAAGGCGTCTTTATGTCTGATTTAGGTGTAATTATCTACTATATCCTGCTCGGAGTGGTAATGTTAATCATAAAATGTAATCAAAAATGCAACTGTTCAAACGAAGTGATGTACGTGAATTAATAGAGAAAAATATAGATGCAGATCCAGCCAAACTTGCCTTGAAGTTGAATGTTAACAGAGATGTTCGTGAAGCAGTATGTATGCAAATAAAGATGTTGAAACGGGCTAAGAGTAAATTGCCGAGACATTATCAATCAAGATGTTGGTTGCCGCAGTTGGCTCTCGAACAAGCTACGAGTGAGGTGGTTGCGGCTGAAAAGTTCAGCGGTAATGGACTCTTGGCGTTTGATTTGACTTGCGGATTGGGCGTTGACTCACAGGCACTTGCTAGAAGATATGAACGAGTTATTTCGATAGAACCTGATGCAGAGTTGGCTGAAGTTGTAAGGCATAATCTGCAACTGCTTAATATTAAAAATGTAGAGGTAGTATGTACGACCGCTGAGGAATTTATTGCGAATTGGAAAGGAGAGAATCCCGATTTGATATATCTGGATCCCGATCGTCGTGATGTGGCTGGGAAAAAAGTCGTAGTCTTTGAGGATTGTTCGCCAAATGTTAAGGAGATGTTACCCAGAATGTTGGCAATAAGTCAGATTATTGTGATAAAATGTTCGCCGTTGTTTGATGCAGATCAGGCATTTGCGATATTCGGTTCGTTGGCAAGTGTTGAAGTTATTTCTCATAGAGGTGAATGTAAGGAGTTGCTGATTACGTTGCATTCACGGAGTGCCGAGTCACGAAATCTTCTCTCTGCAACGGTGATTGATCGGGACAGAACTAAGCGAATTGCGGTAAACGAGCGGTTGATATTGGGTGTAAAACCATTGTGGAGAGATGATTATAGGTATCTGTTTGTTCCAGATGTGGCATTGTGTCGAGCAAAACTGCTGAGGTCAATATTCCCATCTGAGGCGTACATTGTTTCTGAAAATGGTTACGTTTTTGCAGACGAAGTGCCCGAACAGTTTTGTGGTCAGTATTATGAGATTCGTGCCATAATGTCGTATCGCTCGAAGGAGATTATGACATTATTGCGGAACGAAAACTTGAAACAAGCTACATTATTACAACGCGACTTTGACAAGCAGAACTTCGAGATTGCCAAAGAGTTGAAAATAAAAGAGGGAGGAACATTCAAAATGGCATTTACTACCATTGAAAATGTTCGTAAGGTAATTTTTTTGAGATAATGTCAGAGCTCTTTTGCGAAGTCTAATAGTTTGTCTGCAAACGTTTTCCAGGAGAGTCGTCGTTTTAATACGGCAAAATTTTCTATGTAGAATTCTTGATTGTAATTATTGAAAAACTCTTTAATTCCGTTTGCAACGATTGAAGGATCTGCTTTAGGTACCACTATCCCGGTTCCAGTATCGGCTACAGTCTCTTTGAGACCACCGACATCGGTTGTAATCATCGGAATTTCAAAGTGATACGCAACAGATGCTATTCCACTTTGAGTCGCTGACCGATAGGGTAGTACGCATACATCGGCGGCAGAAAAATAGAGTGGAACATCCGAATCGTCAATGTAATTTGTGAAACAATGTATGTTGTCTCGGAATCGGCAATTAGCAATTTTTTGAGCATACGGATCAAAACTGCCATATGGTTCTCCAGCTATAAGTAACTGATAATTTTCGCCGTTGTCTAATTTGTCGAATGCTTCAATCAAAATGTCTAACCCTTTGTAATCTCTGATTAACCCGAAAAATAACAATGTTTTCTTGTTTGGTTCAAGACCTAATTTATGACAAGCCTCAATGCGGTTCATTTTTTGCCCGAAGTGGGTATACAAAGGGTGGGGAATGACTACATTTCTAGCCTGAGGGTCGTAATTCAGCAGATCGCGTCTGACATCTTCACACATTGTGACAAAGCCATCAACTCCGCTCATAAAGTATTTAGTGAACGGACGGTCAAAGAAGCGTTGTTCGTGTGGAGTTACGTTATCCATAATGGCTACAACTCTTGTTTTTTTTGCCATATTGCGGGCAACATAGCCGAGTGACGGTCCAAAGTAGGACATCCAATATCTGATAATGAGCAGATCTGGCTGTTCTTTTTTTATTCGGTTAGCTGTCTTGATATACGAACCGGGCCAGGCACTGTCTAGTATTCGTATAGAATCTACCTTAGTTGCATTGTCGTTGGGTGAGACGTATTGAGTCTTTCCCGGGAATAAAAAATCCGGATATTGTCGTGTGAAGTTGAACGGAAGTACATCGTGTTCTGTAGAGAGTTGCTCGTACAGATTGGCACTGAATTGGGCAATTCCTCCACGATATGGGTAGAAAGGTGACAATATTGCGATTTTCATTATTTCTGGGAATTATCTCCGGTTGTGGTTGTTTGTTCGGTATTTGCAGGCATCAATATCTGGTCGGAATTTTCGACAAGATAGCCATAAATTATTGAGAATAAGGCAACTAATGCTGCAATTATTGCAAATACCAAGAACATATCCGTTTTCTTTTTGGGCTTTGTATTTGTGGCCTCCTGTCTGTAGTCGTAGCTGATCGAAGGTGATGTAGGTTTGATAGGCTCACTCTTTTCTTGTTGTTTCGGAGCACTAAATAGTGATTCTTGCTGCTCCCTTATCTGTGTATATTTGTCTGAGATGGTTTTCGGAGCTTTATCTTTTTTATCTTGATTGGATTCCCATTGTATAGGTGTTTCTTGTGGAGTCGAAATCACTTGTTGAGTGCCAGAAAAGAGTGAGTAAACTCCAGCTGAGTTGTCAGATGATTTTTCTTTATCTTCTTCAGTATCCTCTATAATCTGATCTGAAATTGCTGGCTCTGTTGTTGACGATTGTTTATTAAGAGGCTCAAGGTACAGGACTCCGTTGTAGTCGTACTTCAACATTCCGATTTCGTCAATCAGGAATTCGCCTTTGTCGGCAAGCGTAGTTTTGATGAGTTCTATGTGATTTTTAATAATCATTTGAGCCTCAGAAGTCTCAATGCCGTATGTCGTGCATAGAAGATTGCTCAATACACCATCGTCCTGATTCAGAAACTGAATGAAAACGATCGAGTTATCATCTCCTTTTTTTATCAATGCACCAAATTCTGGTAATATAATTCTCTTATTATCTTTAAGATAAAGCGTTATTAAATTCTTAATCATTGTGTTTGAATGTTAAGTAATTGATCATTAGTTTGTTATGTTAAAATGCAGATAACTCGCTAATTCCAAAGTTAATATTTTTTTACTATTTTTACAATAAACATCGAATTTTCTATGTGAATTATGATCAATCTTTGAATAAATAATTATCTTTGCGATAGATTTGTGTGCAATGTAGCTCGTTTACTTTGGTAATTCTGAGCTAATGTAGCAGAGTCGGATTTATTTTATTCATACAATTATCCCTAAAATGAAGAACAAATACATCGACCTTATCGAACAAACGTTCGAGTTTCCACAAGACGAGTTCTCTGTGGTAGATAATGAACTTAACTTTCACGATGTTCCACTTATGGACCTTATCAAGCAGTATGGTACTCCGCTTAAGATAAGTTACCTCCCGAAGATTACTTCACAGATTCAGCGTGCAAAACGTTTGTTTAATGTGGCAATGGCTAAGGTTGACTATAATGGCAATTATAATTATTGCTATTGTACAAAGAGTTCTCATTTTTCGTTTGTGCTTGAAGAGGCACTTAAAAATGATATAAATCTTGAAACTTCATCAGCTTATGATATTCATATCATTCGTGCTTTGTATGAGGCAGGATTGATGAATAAGGATATTTATATTATATGCAACGGATTTAAACGCCCACAGTACGTAGAGAATATTGCAGACCTTATAAATGATGGTTTCATAAATACAATCCCAGTGGTCGACAATAAGGAGGAACTTGATCTGTATGACGAATCAATCAATAAGTCTTGTAATATCGGGATCCGAATTGCTGCTGAAGAGGAGCCCAAATTCGATTTCTACACATCTCGACTCGGGATCAGATATAATGATATTCTTGATTTCTATTTGGAAAAGATTAAACCCAATAAGAAGTTCCATCTTAAGATGCTACACTTCTTTATTAATACTGGGATTAAGGATACCTCTTATTATTGGAGTGAGTTGAATAAATGTTTGAATGTCTACTGCGAATTGAAGAAAGTGTGTCCTGAACTTGATTCGCTCAACATCGGAGGTGGATTCCCGATTAAGAATTCGTTGGCATTCAATTATGACTACGAGTATATGACCGAGGAGATCGTAGCTCAAATTAAACATATATGTAATCAACAAGGAATTGAAGAACCTAATATCTTTACCGAATTTGGTTCGTTCACCGTGGGTGAAAGTGGTGCGATACTTTACTCGATTACCAATCAGAAAAAGCAAAATGACCGAGAGTCTTGGTATATGATTGATAGCTCTTTTATCACTACATTGCCTGATACGTGGGGTATCAATCAACGCTACATTATGTTGCCGATTAACAATTGGGATAAGGAATATCAGCGTGTATTCTTGGGTGGTCTGACTTGTGATAGTGAAGATTACTATAACTCAGAGGCTCATCAGAATGCAATATATCTCCCGAAGTTGGGTGAGGATACTCAGTATATTGGTTTCTTTCACACAGGTGCATATCAGGAATCTTTGGGCGGATATGGCGGTATTCAACACTGTCTGATTCCTGCACCTAAGCATATATTGATTGACCGTGATACTAATAATGAGTATTATACACGTCTTTTTGCTAAGGAACAAAGTTATCGTTCGATGATGAGAATTCTTGGATATTAATCAATTTTTAATTGTTCAAATAAAATAGGGTGTCCCGTTTGGGAACACCCTATCTTTTTGTTTGGCACAATGGACTATCGAACTTCTTCGACGATATCCATACCGATTTTGATTGCAGCTTCGTTAGCCGGAATCAGTTTGTGCAGACGTTCAGGTAGTGAGTGTGCAAGACCTTCCTTAACGTTTTCAATCGAAACGATAGGTTTAACTTTCAGATAACCACCCAAAACGACCATATTGAACACCTTCATATTACCTGTTTTAGATGCAGCTTCAGCAGCAGCAACACGATAAATCTTGATGTCTGTACGGGTTGGTGGGTGAATAATGCCGTTCGGATCGTAGATCAGAACACCACCTGGTTTTACTTGAGATTCGAATTTGTCGAGTGATTGTTGATTAAGAATCACTGCTGTATCGAATTTTTGGATAATCGGAGAAGAGATGCGTTGATCGCTGAGGATTACAGATACGTTAGCAGTACCACCACGCATTTCCGGTCCATATGAAGGCATCCAAGATACTTCTTGGCCTTGCATCAGACCTGAGTAGGCAAGGATTTTACCCATTGACAATACACCTTGTCCACCAAATCCGGCTATGATAATTTCTTCTTTCATACCTTAGAAATGTTTAATTCAGTTAAAATCCACACTATTTAGCGTCAACGTCTTTGATGTCACCCAGCGGATATTCAGGGAAGAGGTTAGCTTCCATCCAAGCGTTGGCATCTTCCGGAGTCATCTTCCAGTTAGAGTTACAAGTAGAAACGATTTCTACGATTGATGTACCCTTCTTGTTGAGTGAATTTTCGAATGCTTTGCGGATTGCTTTTTTAGCTTTGCGAACTGCTGCCGGAGTGTAAACTGTTTGGCGAGTTGCATAGCATACACCGTTAAGCTCTGACAAAATCTTTGAGATCTTAACTGGATATCCGTGCAATTCTGGAGTACGGCCGTAAGGACAAGTTTCTGTCTTCATACCCAAAATGGTAGTCGGAGCCATTTGTCCACCTGTCATACCATAGATTGCATTG